>JAEUQD010000961.1 GCA_016789925.1 Bryobacterales bacterium
CGGGTGCCCGGCGTCGCCTGACGCACGGCGGTCCGGATCGAGTCGAGGGGAGAACCCTCGGAGCCATCGCCACCCGGGCTTCCGTTGGGGCTCACGTGGAGCGTCCGCTCGTAGACGGCGCCAACGTCGAAGGGTTCCGGCAAGGTCTGCGACCAGGCGGTGGCCGCTTGCGTTGCGAGCAGGCAGGCCAGGAAAAACCCACGCCAAGGCATTTCGGTTCTCACCCTCCGATTGTACCGAGTTGCCGCCCGTAACCCGGACCCCAATTTCAACGCCGCCTCCGAATTCAGTGGTGGCGAGTGGGCGGGAGGGGATTTCGTTTCAGTGTCGAACCGGGCCGGGGGCGCTTAGGAGTATGGAAGCGATGCCGGGTCGAGGCCGAGGGGGCATGGGAGGGAAAATCCTTCTGACCGAGAAGTGAAAAAAGGATTAGAGAATCTCGCACCAGGCTGATTTGGGGCGAGACACACTAATCCCTTCCACGTGGAAGTGCTCCAAGGCGCAATATCAGATTTTAAGGGGAAAAGATGTCTTTTCTAGGATCAGGGGTGCGCGAAGACGCAACCAGCTTGCAAAGAAGCCGACGTGGCCGATGCGGAGCGAGACCTGCGCCTGACACCCGAGCAGGGCATCCAAATCCTCCTCGACCTGCAAGCCTGGAAGAATCCCGATGCCGCTGCACAGCGATTTGCCCGAGGTTATCGAATCACTCAACTCAGCCGGAGTTTCGGCGCCCTACCCGATTAACGCCCGGACCTTGGCTCGTACCTCCGCCAGTACCGCAGCCGGCACCTGCCCCTTGCACACGGTGTTACGCATGCTCCAGTCCAGGCTCTTCACCTGATCGGCCAGCACCACGCTCGGTGGCGTCGCAGTGACCACCACTTCAAACGGGTATCCCTTGATCTGTGTCGTCGTCGGACAACAAATCATCAGGTTCGTCTTCGCATTGTAGGAACGAGCGCTCAGAACCACCGCCGGACGGTGCCCCGCCTGCGGAGTGAAATTGACCCACACAATATCGCCCGCCTCGGGTACGTACCCGCTTCCCATCACCAAACCTCGCCGCCCACGGGGCCGCAAACTCGGCCACCTCATGGCGGTTTTCCTCGCTGATGCCCTTGACCAATTCTTCCAGGGCATACGTTGGTCCCACCGCCGGTTCAATGACGATCCGGCCCTCTTCCTCCCGAATCTCGACAACATCGTCCAAATCCAGGCCGATCGCCTTCATCATCACCGAGGGAATCCTCACCGCTGCACTGTTTCCCCACTTCCTCACGACACCATTCAAACTCACCTCCTGTTTTCACGGTATTGGCCGCCGTTCTCGCCATGTCAACAATGTTTATACATATCATCCAAGGACCGTTTCGGGTATCGATGGTGAACTGGGCCGTCTTCTTGTTCACCAGGCTAGTCCAGGCTCCGCTCAAGACGGACCGTGTCGAGCAGAACTCGGCATCGGAGTCCCCTCGCTCCACATGGATGTGCGGAGGCTCGTCTCGATCCGCTTTAGCCCACGCCAAGGCGCCAAGCTCGCCAAGTGGGAAACGGATGAGGAATTGGTTGGGAAGGCGAGCTGTATGGCATACTTATGGCATATGAGGACGACCATCGAATTGCCCGATCACCTCCTCACTCGCGCTCGGAGCCAAGCGGCCCGAAACGGGATCACGCTCAAGGAATTTTTCATCGCGGCGGTGGAGCAGCACCTTGCCCCGGCAGCCCGAAAGACAAGGCGTCCGCCACCGGCTATCGGCGCACCGGACGCCCCGCGCATTGGCGTTCTCACCGCGGAGCAGTTGGATGAAGCCATGCTTGGTTGACGTCAACTTGTGGCTTGCCCTGGTGGTCCGCCAACACGAACATCACGCGCGCGCCGGCCACTGGTTCGACAGCTTGCCCGCCTCCGGCGCAGGTCTCTGCCGGTTTGTGCAGTTGGCGCTCATTCGCCTTCTGGCGAACCGCTCCCTGATGGGCGCTCATGCCATCGCGGTGTCCGCCGGTTGGGATTTGGTGGCAGAACTCATGGAGGACGAACGGGTTGAATTCCTGCCTGAACCGCCGGGACTGGACGGCGTCATGCCGGCTCTGCTCCGCTACCGCGCTCCGACAGTTCAGTTGGTGAGAGATTCCTATCTCGCCGCGTTCGCCATCGCGCAGGGTCTGACGCTGGTCACCCTTGACCAGGGATTCCGGCAGTTTCGGGGCCTGGATGTCAAACTACTGTGACGTTGGCCGTCCTGCTGCTTGTTCCGCCCTCGTGATGTGATGGGCATGCGTCGCCCAACGCGAGTCCACGAATGGCCCGAAGCGCCAACGCACTGCGTGTATTCGGTTCTGGAGATTCGCCAGTTTCTGACTGTGGAGATAGGCAAGCTCCGCGACGGGGCTCGGAGTTCGGCCTGCGCGCCATGCGTGCCGCAGCCGCGCATGGCTCCATTAGAAGCGGTGGCGTCGAATCGTTTGGGATTGGATTGCGTCTTATTTGGCTAGAGTAGGTATCAGTGCAACGATTAGCTTTTGTTTTTGCCTTGTTCTGCGGCGCTTTGACGGCCCAGCGAATGGATCCGGTGCAGTGGTCTTTGACCGTGGAGCCCGGGAAGGTGGCCCCCGGCGGGAAATTTCTGGCCAAGCTGACCGCGAAAGTGCAGCCGGGCTGGCATCTTTATTCGACCACGACTCCCCCAGGACCGATTCCGACTCGGATGGGGCTGAGCGAGAAGGGCTCGGCGAAGGCCGTGAAACTGCACCAGCCGCCGCCGGTGCGGAAGTTTGACCCCAATTTCAACGCCGACTCCGAGTTTTATGACGGCGAGGCTGTGTTCCTGATTGAGGCGGAGCTGCCGGCCGATGCGAAACCCGGTCCGGTCGAGATTGTCGCGCATGCGCGCTACCAGGCTTGCAGCGACACGACGTGTCTGCGTCCGGTGAGGAAAGAAGCTACGGCGAAGCTCGTTGTGACTGTGGGTGCGCCGGCGGCGGCGTTGGCGATTCCCGCGAACTATGTGGCGGGGGCGATGGGGACGAGTGCTCCGCCCCAGGCGGCCACGACTCCGGCACCGGTTCAGAAGGGCTCAGGAAGCGAAGAGGGAGTGGGGCAGTTTCTGCTGGTGGCTTTCGGTTTTGGGCTGGCGTCGGTATTCACACCATGCGTCTTTCCGATGATCCCGATCACGATGTCGTTCTTTTTGCGCCAGGAGAAGGGCAGCGTCATGCAAGCCGTGGTGTTCTGCCTGGGCATTATCGTCTTGTTCACCGGGCTGGGCTTGCTGGTGACGGCGGTGCTGGGTCCGTTTGGCGTGGTGCAGATGGGCTCCAACGTCTGGGTGAACCTTTTCATTGCGGCCGTGTTTCTGACTTTTGGGCTAAGCTTGCTGGGCGCCTTTGAGATCACGCTGCCGTCGGGACTGTTGACGAAGCTGGATCAGGCGTCGCAACAGGGCGGCATTTTCGGCACGCTGTTGATGGGGCTGACGTTTTCACTGACATCGTTTGCGTGCGTGGGTCCATTCGTGGGACCTTTGCTGGCCGCCTCGGTACAAGGCGGCGCCGTACGTCCGGCGCTGGGAATGGCGGGCTTCGCGACGGGTCTTGCGACTCCGTTTTTCCTGCTGGCTTTGTTCCCGCAGTATCTGGGCCGGTTGCCGAAATCGGGCGGATGGCTGCCGCGGGTGAAGGTGGTGATGGGCTTCGTGATCCTGGCGGCGATGTTCAAGTACCTGTCGAATATCGACGTGGTGATGCAGTGGGGCATTCTGACGCGCGAACGGTTTCTGGCCGCGTGGATTGTGCTGCTGGCGATGCCCGGTTTGTACCTGTTGGGCTTTCTGAGGCTGGAAGGCGTCAAGGCAGATCAGACGCTGGGTGTGGCTCGGACGCTGGTGGGCGCGGCGTTCCTCGTCGTTGCCGTTTCGCTCTGGCCCGGGATGACCTGCGGAAGACTGGGTGACCTCGAGGCTTATATTCCGGCCTGCGCGGAAGGGGGCGGGGGAGGAGGCGCCGCGGCGGCGGGTCCGAAGTGGATCAAAAACGACTACCAGCAGGCCCTGCGGCTGGCGCGCGAGCAGAACAAACTGGTGTTTGTGAATTTCACCGGATATGCCTGCACGAATTGCCATTGGATGAAGGCGAACATGTTTCCGCGGCCGGAGGTGGTGGCGGCGCTGGATGGCTATATCCTGGTGGAGTTGTACACCGATGGCACGGATGCTGCCAGCGAAGCGAATCAGAAGCTGCAGGAAGGGAAGTTCAACACCGTGGCGATACCGCACTACGCGATTCTGGATGCCAGCGAGAACGTGCTCGGAAACTTCGTGGGACTGACGAAGAAACAGGACGAGTTCATCGCTTTCATTAATGGGCCGAAGCAGGCGAAGGCGGCCCGTCTGTGAGACGCGGTCTCGTCGTTGCTCTTTTGGCGGGTCAACTGGTTTGGGGGCAGACGCAGGTTCGCGGATTCACTGAGGACCAGGCAGCCGTCTTGCGGGATCTGGAACGCAAGCTAAAGGCCGTACCCGATCCGGTCCGCGCGCGCGCCTACATGGAAAAGATGGCGGCCGAGCCGCATCATGCCGGAGCGCCGGCGACCAAAGCGGTGGCCGAATACGCTCTTGGGCTATTCCAGCAGTGGGGCTACGACGCGAAGATTGAAGTCTTCGAGGCGTTGCTGCCGTTTCCTACCGCTCGATCGCTGGAGATGACGGCCCCGGTCAAGTTCAAGGCAAAGCTGGCCGAGCCGGTTCTCAAGGAGGATCCGGATTCCGGGGACAAGAATCAACTGCCGCTGTATAACGCCTATTCGGCTTCGGGCGACGTGGCGGGCCTTCTGGTCTACGTGAACTACGGAGTGCCGGAGGATTATGAGCGTCTGAAAAAGTTGGGTATCGACGTCAAGGGCAAGGTGGTGATCGCCCGCTACGGGAAGTCCTGGCGCGGGACGAAGGCCAAGACGGCGCAGGAAAATGGCGCGGTCGGGTGCCTGATTTACTCCGATCCCCACGACGACGGGTTCTTTCAGGGCGACGTGTTCCCGCGCGGACCGTTCCGGCCCGGTGTCAGCGCCCAGCGCGGCAGCGTGATGGACATGCCGGTAATGGTGGGCGATCCGCTGTCGCCGGGATGGGCTTCGGAACCTGGGGGCAAGCGGCTGAAACGCGAAGAGGCCATCAGCATCATGAAGATCCCGGTGCTGCCGGTGTCGTGGGAAGAGGCCAAGCCGCTGTTGGAGCAATTGGGCGGCCCGGTCGCCCCCGACTCGTGGAGAGGCGCTTTGCCGCTCACGTATCACGTGGGTCCGGGGCCGGCCAATGTCCGGATGAAGACCGACTTCGATTGGACGTCGAAGCCCGTTTACAACGTGGTGGCCACGATGACGGGAAGGGAACTCCCGGACGAATGGATTATCTACGGCAACCATCACGACGCGTGGGTGAACGGCGCGTCGGATCCGGTGAGCGGCGCGGTGGCGTTGCTGGAAACGGCACGCGCGTTCGCGGAGTTGAAGAAGCAGGGATGGACGCCCCGGCGAACTTTGAAGTTCGCTCTTTGGGATGCCGAGGAGTTTGGCCTGGTCGGCTCCACCGAGTGGGTGGAGAAGCACCGCGACGAGCTACAGCGCAAGGCGGTGGCCTATTTCAATTCGGATACGAACAATGGGGGCAAGTTGGGGGCGGGCGGCGTGCCAATGCTCAATACGTTTTTCCGCGAGGTGATGCGCGACAACGTCGATCCGCAAAGCAACCGCGATCTGCTGACGCTGGCGGAGGAGGATGACAAGAAGCCGCGGTTCAAACTGTCGCCGATGGGCGCGGGGTCGGACTATGTCGCGTTTCTCCACCATGCGGGAATCGCCAGCCTCAACATCGGCTTCAACAAGGCGGGGGGCAACGGCACCTACCACTCGATTTACGACTCAGTGGCGTGGTTTACGGCGCATATGGACTCCGATTTTCAGTATTCGCGTGCGCTGGCGCAGGTGATGGGAACGGCGATGTTGCGTATGTCCCAGGCTCCGGTGCTGCCCTTCGAATTCGGGACCGTGGAGTCGACGGTCCGGGAGTGGACGGAGGAACTGGCGTCAAAGAAGCCGGGGGACCTGGGCGCCGTGCGGCAGGCGCTGGATGGTTTGCGGGCGGCATCGGCGATATACGAAGCGGCCTACATCAAAGCACAGGGGAAAGCGACGCCGGGACAGCTTGCGGAAGTCAACCGGGCGTTGCGGGAAGCGGAGCGAACGTTGACCGATCCGGCCGGACTAGCCGGGCGGAACTGGTACAAACACACGCTGTACGCCCCAGGTTTGTACACGGGTTATAGTGCCCGAACACTGCCGGGTATTCGGGAACCGTTGGATCTGGGCCGAAAATCCGAAGCCCAGGCGGGCGCCGGGCCGCTGGCCGCGGCGATTCAGCGACTGACCGCAAAGGTGCGGCAAGCCACCGAAGCCCTGGGGGCTATTTGAGGGTCTTGAGGTACTCGACGATGGCTTCGGCGTCGGCCTGCTTCATTTTATAGGTGGGCATGGGCGGTCCGGCCTGAGTGCCTTTGGGGGTCAGGCCAGTGACCAGATACTTGACCAGCGCGCCCTCGCCACCCCAGCGGGACCAGAGTCGGCCGGAAGGTGTGATGTCTGGTGAAGTTTTGTGCCATCCTGGAATAGGGTCGATCGGCTGGTACTCCATCACTTTGCCCTTCATGGCGCGGGTCATGTCCAACTCCCCCTTCTCGTTCTTCGGGGTATGGCAGTCGAGACACTTGGAGACCTCGTGAGCGAGGTATTTTCCGTAGGCGATTTTGTCGCCGGATTGGGCCCAAGCTGAGACGAATGAGAGCGTGAGGAAACCTACTAGTAGGGGAAGGCGCATTATCCTTCCAATGGTATAATTTTGAAGCTAAAAGCGGCAAGGACCGGGTAGATCCGCCCTATGGATCTCGATCAACTCCACACATTTCTCGAGATTGTGAGGCTGAAGAGCTTCTCGAAGGCCGCGCAGACGTGCTTTCGAACGCAACCGGCGATTAGCGCGCAGGTCCGCCAGTTGGAACACGAAGTGAACACAACGCTGTTCGAGCGGCTTGGAACGAGGATTGCGCTGACGCCCGCGGGGCGGATTTTCGCCGACTATGCCGAACAGATTCTCGACTTGCGGCGGCAGGCGCAGAATGCCATCGCGGAGTTGGAGCGGACCCCGCGGGGTGAACTGGTGATCGCGGCCAACGAAGCGACGTGCATCTATGTGCTGCCGCAAGTGTTTTCCGGTTACAAACAGCAGTTTCCGAACGTCCAACTACAAGTAGAGCGCAGCTATGGCAGCCGGATTGTCGAGGCGGTTGTGGAAAACCAGGCGGATTTCGGCATTACCCAGCTTCCGGTAGTCGAGAAACGGGTGCAGGTGGTGAAGATTTTTTCCGATGAGATAAAGTTGTTGACACCGTCCGGTCACGAGCTTTCGAGGAAATCCAGTGTATTGGCGCGCGACTTGCTAAAGTATCCGTTGTTGATGCCCAAGTCCGGGACCACGCGGACCCGGCTGAACGAATGGCTGGACATCGTGGAACCGGAATTGAATGTGTCCATGGAATTGGACGCCACGGAGATGATCAAGCGGTTTGTTCGCGCCGGTCTGGGTCTTTCCTTTATGGCCAGTGAACACTGCCGGGAAGAAGTGGAAACCGGCAAACTGGCAGCCGTGTCGCTGGGTCCGGAGCCCATGTACCGGTCGGTCGGTTTGATTTACCGTAAGGACAAGGCACTATCGAAGGCGGCGTTGGGGTTTATTCAGGTGATTCTGGAACACCGGCAGGAGCAGGAATCCAAGTTGCCGCACGTTGTGAACATGGTGTAGAGAGAGGGATTGTGGAACGCGGGACTCAGAAGATATCGACCATTCTGGTTTCGATAGGCGACGAGACGAAGACGTTTCGATCCGTTGCCGAGATGCCGCCGTCGTTGCGGAAGAAACTGTTGGAATCGACATCGGGCCGGTTAGCGGGTACCTTGCTGATTGCCGATGAAAAGGGCCGCAAGGAAATCATGCGAACGATGCAAGGGCAGTCGAGCAGCCTGGAATCGCGTCTGCTGGCATCGCTGGCGCGGCAATACAGCAAGGAAAAGCGCTCGCACTGGTTATCGTGGCGTCAGGCGGCCGAGATCGGGCTGGTGGGGGGAATCGGGCTCTGTTTGTGGCTTCTTGCGGCATGGCGGTAGCGCGACTGATACACTGATCGGCACATGCCGCGTCGAATTCTGATAGTCGATGATCATGTAGCCGTGCGTCATGGCTTGGAGCGAATTGTCCTGAGCTCATTCCCTGGCGCTGAAGTGGGTTCCGCCGGAACCACCGAAGAGGTTCTCGCAAAGGTCGATTCCGGACATTTCACTCTCGTCATTCTCGACTTAAGCTTGCCTGGACGCGGTGGGCTGGAACTGATTTCGCAGATCAAAGCCCTCAGCCCCGCTACCGGCATTCTTGTCTATACCGGATTCCCCGACGACCATCTGGGGTTGCGCTGTCTGCGCTTGGGCGCCGATGGCTATGTCACCAAAGACAGGCCGGTCGACGATCTGGTCAAAGCGATTGAGCGCGTGGATCAGGGTCGCAAGTGGGTGAGCGACGAACTGGCGGAAATCCTCGCCGAATCGGTGGCGACGAACAAGACGATGTCGATCGACTCGCTTTCCGAGCGCGAGTTGCAGGTGCTCCGGTTGCTCGCGAAGGGGGATTCGCTGACGCAGATCGGCGCAGACCTCCATTTGAGCGTCAAGACGGTGAGTACGTACCGGGCCCGATTACTGGAGAAACTGGGATTAGAGACGACGGCCGACCTGATCCGGTTCGCGATTGAAAGCGGACTGTAGGATTTTTCCTACATTGGACGGGGTCCGATTCCTACGTTAGGAAGGGTGTCACGCTGATATTGCCCACAGTGTCTGCCAGGGGATACTCGGAGAGTCCGATAGAGGGAAATGGCTACACCGATGAACATCCCGCTGCTACCCCCTAATCCCACGGGGGATTTGCCCTATCGCCTGTTGCTGGTGGAGGATTCCCACCCGATGCAGCGGCGGCTGGGAGCGGTGCTGGCGCAGTTGCCGGCCGTGGAATTGGTGGGCGTCACCGACACCGCTGGGGGAGCGATGTCGATGATTCGGAGCGAACTGCCGCACTTGGTGGTGCTTGACCTTCGACTGAGCGAAGGAACGGGGTTCGACGTATTGCGCCGTTTGCGGCACATGCATTTAGCGACAAAAGTATTTGTTCTGTCCAACCTGGCGCAAGAAGCAATCAAGGAAGAGTGTCTGGCGGAAGGAGCCACGGCATGTTTCGACAAAGCCTTAGAATTCGAGGAGTTCTTCACAACGTTGCAGACTATCCTCAGACGGCCGGCCGTAGGTGCGGAGGGCACCCGGTGATGGGCGGGGCGGGCGTCGCGCTGAGCCAGGCTGGAGCACCGCGGCGCATCCCGGCCGTCGAGCCGGACCTGTTGGGAATGGTGGAAGGCGTTAAGCAAGCAAACCCCGATGCGATGACCGCTCTTTACGCCCTGATGCAACGTGGAATCCGGTGCCTGATTCAACAGCGGATGTCCGGGCGGGAAGACAACGTCCAGGATCGTGTGCATGAGGTGTATCTGATTACCGTGCGGGCGATTCGCGAGGGCAAGGTGCGCGATCCCGAACACCTGGCCGGATTTGTGCGGACGGTGGCCGTGCGCCAGGTTTGTGACGAGATCCGGCAGGCGGGCATGGATCGGCGCAGGGCAGCGGCGGTGGATTCGGAGTTGACCCTGGCTTCGCAGGACGTGACGCCGGAACAGCATGCGATTGAATCCGAACGCCAGGAGCGGATGGTGCGGACGCTTCAGTCTTTGCGTCCCGAGCAAAGAGAGATATTGATCCGATTCTATATAAACGGTGAATCGCCGGACCACATCTGCCGGGTCATGACGCTGACTCCGACGCAATTCCGCCTGATGAAGAGCCGGGCCAAGCAGCGGTTTGCATTGTTGGGCAAGCGGGCGATGGAGCAGCCAGCCGTAGAAAACTGACTGAAATCCTGCAATCAGTCTAAAGCCGGCCGGGGACCCAGCCGATTTGAAGACTGATGGATCTCCGAACTGAAAATCGAGTCCCGGTCCAGCGGCCAGTCAAGTTGACCGTGTTGGGCGATCAGCCTCAGGAGTTCGAGGCGTATCTGAACAATGTGTCAGGACGCGGGTTGCGCGTGGTGATGGACGCTCCCGTGGCTCTGGATGCCGCCGTCCGGGTGGATCTGGATGACTCCATCATCCTGGGTGAAGTCTGCTACTGCGAGCCATGTGGCAACCGGTGGGCCCTGGGTCTGGAGATGGAGCAGTCGCTGTCGGACTTACGGGGATTGTGCCGGTTGGTGGAACGGTTGTTGCAGGAAGAACGGCGGGGGCAGGGTGAACCAACACCAGCACCTGTGCCTCCGCGCACGTGAGGCGCTATCCTGTCGGGGATGGCCAAACGAGTTGCGATTTTTGGGAGCGCCGGACAGTTGGGTGTGGAGTTGGTGAGGACGTTCGCCGAGGCCGGCTACACTCTCCTGAGGCTCTCGCGCGCCGAGATGGATGTCGTTGACCAAGCCGCGGTGGAACGGCAATTGTCCTCTTTTCAGCCGGATATCGTCATCAATTCGGCCGCCTACAACATGGTGGACGTGGCCGAAAAAGAACCCAAAGCAGCCTTTGAAGTGAACGCGCTCGCCGTCCGCAACATGGCCGTCGCCTGCCGCCAACTGGACGCGCGTTTTGTGCATTTTTCGACCGACTACGTTTTCGACGGGACAGCGGGCCGGCCTTACACGGAAAGTGACGCGGTGCATCCTCTGGGCGCCTACGCGGTGTCCAAACTAGCTGGTGAATTGTACGCGCAGGCCTACCTCGAGTCTCCGCTGGTGATCCGGACGTGCGGTGTATTCGGCCCCGGCGGGCTCCAAACGGCGCGGGGCAACTTTATCGAGACCATGCTGCGGTTGGGGCGCGGGCAGCAAACCATCCGGGTGGTGGAAGATCATGTCGCCTCGCCCACGTATGCTCCTGCCCTGGCGACTCGGACGCTGGCCCTGCTGGAGAAGGGGTTGACCGGGCTATTTCATATTGGCGGGGGAACCGCCCTGTCGTGGTACGAATTTGCCCGGATGGTTTTTCAACAAGCCGGCATGAACCCGGAGCTGCGGCCCACCAATGAGCGCGAGTACCGGACGCCGGCCCGCCGGCCGAAGTTCTCGGCACTTTCGAACGAGAAGATGGAAGCATCCGGCATTGAACCCATGCCGGCGCTGTCCGACGCCCTGGCCGATTACTTCCGCCGGCGGCAGCGGTTGACCCCTTCTTAAGCGCGGCGGACGGCGCGGGGCGTAGAATATAGCGCATGTTTCGATTCTCAGTTTGGTTTCTGCTGGCCTGTCTGACGGCGCCAGCTGTGGTGAAATCCGTCCACGTGATCGAGCGCAGCGATGTCCTCGATCGCAAGGCGTTCGGCACGGCGGGTCCGTATGAGCGTGTGGTCGCCAAGGCGGTGTTCACCGTCGATCCGAGCCTACCGGCCAACCAGATTGTCACCGACCTTGCACTGGCGCCGCGGAATACGCAGGGACTGGTTGAGTTTTCCGCCGATATCTACGTGCTGAAGCCGACCGATCCGGCGCGCGGCAATGGCACTGCCCTGTTTGAAGTCTCCAACCGCGGCAACAAAGGCCTTCTCAGCATGTTCAACCTGGCCTCGGGTTCTTTGGATCCATCTGAGTCCGCCCATTTCGGCGATGGTTTTCTGCTGGAGCGCGGATTTACGCTGATTTGGATCGGATGGCAATTCGACGTACCCGATTTGAAGGATCGCATGCGGCTTTTTGCGCCCTTTGCGACACGGAACGGCCAGCCGATTACGGGTCCGGTGCGGGCGGAGTTCATTACTGACCGGCCGGCGACTGAGATGCCCTTGGGCGACCGCAACCATATGGCCTATGCGCCGGTCTCGCTGGACGATCGGACCGCGCAACTCACCGTCAGGGACCGATGCGATTCCGGACGAAAACCACTGCCGCGCGACGCCTGGAAGTTCAACGCAGACGGCCAGCACATCACGATGCAGCAGGGTTTCGTGCCGGGCAAAGTCTACGAAGTCGTGTATACGGCCAAGGATCCCGTGGTCGTGGGCTTGGGACCGGCGGCGATTCGAGACTTCATTTCCTATCTCAAATATGGCTCCCCGGCAGCAAGTATCAATGTACTGGGCGACCAGCGGCGGTTCCTTAAGCGGGCGATCGGTTTTGGGACCTCGCAGTCCGGGCGGTTCCTCCGCACGTTTCTCTTCTATGGCTTCAACGCAGACGAACAGGGACGCATTGTTTTCGACGGCGTCTGGTCGCACGTCGCCGGAGGCGGCCGCGGATCGTTCAACCACCGCTTTGCCCAGGCATCGAGGGACGGGCATCCGCACTTCAATTGCACATATCCCACCGATATTTTCCCGTTCACGGATCTGACCCAGCGCGACCCGGAGACCGGCCTGGCGGGCGGGATTCTTGCCAAGACCTCGGAGCAGAAGGTGGTACCCAAGGTTTTCTACACCAACAGCTCGTACGAGTATTGGGGCCGCGCGGCCGGCTTGATCCATTCGACACTGGACGGCAAGCAAGACGCCGAGCTTGCCCCTACCAGCCGGGCCTACCTGTTTGCCGGGACTCAGCATGGCGCCGGCGCCTGGCCGCCCAACCAGTCACCCAACTACCAGCATCCGTCCAATGCAAACGATTACCGGTGGCACATGCGGGCTCTGCTGACGGCGATGAACGATTGGGTCACCGCCGGCAAGGAGCCTCCGGCCGCTCAGGTGCCTCAGGTGAGCAAGGACCAGTTGGTGGCTCCCGGCGCGGTGCGTTTTCCCAAGTTGCCGGGGGTGAAGATTCCGGCGCGTCCGCAACGGGCCTACCGGGCCGATTACGGTCCGGAGTTCCGCACGAACGGCGTGGTGTCGCAGGAGCCGCCCGTCTTAGGGAAGCCCTTCGCGGTGCTGGTGCCGCAAGTGGACATGGATGGCAACGAAACGGCCGGAATCCGGGCGCCAGTGGTCCAGGTTCCGCTGGCGACCTATACGGGCTGGAACCTGCGCAGCCCCTCGATTGGCGCGCCGGAGGAAATCTACAGCATGGTCGGGTCGACGTTCCTGCTGGCGAAAGACAAGACGGAGCGGCAGATAAAGAACGATCCGCGGCCGTCGATTGCGGAACGGTATGCGAGCAAGCAGGATTACCTGGACAAATACACGGCAGCCGCGAAACAGCTAGCCCGCGAAGGTTATCTGCTCGACGCGGATATCCCGCGGCTGGTAGAACTGGGTTCGAAATATTGGGACACGGTGACGCGGTAAGTGAGCCGGGCTTTCTATAATGGCTCCATGAGCAAGAAGCTCACGCGGCGGCAGTGGACCGCGGTACTGACAGCGGCAACAGCGGCTCCGGTGGCGGCGCAGGCGCCCCCGGGACCTGTTGACCAGGCCCGGCAGACGGTCGAGCGCAATCGCGAGGTGCTGGCCAATTACAAAGTCGCGATGGCCGTGGAACCGGCTTTTCGCTTCGAGGCCTAGTCAGACAAAATGGCCTCGATTCCGCACACTGTTTTCTTTTCCTCGCTGAGTGAGTTGAGTGCGAAGCTGAAAGCGCGAGAGTTCTCGGCTGTCGAACTGGCGAAGGCCTTTCTCGACCGGCTGGAAAAGCTCGGTCCCCGATTCAACGCTCTGGCGCTGCCCCTGCGCCAGGAGGCGCTGCGCCAGGCGCGCCTGGTAGACCGGGATCTGAAGAAGGACCGGCCGAAGGGCGTGCTGCAAGGCATTCCTTACGGCGTGAAGGACCTGCTCGCGGTGGCGGGCCACCCCACAACCTGGGGTGCGGCTCCGTATGCCGGACAGGTGTTTGACACCGACGCCAAGGTAGTGCAGAAGCTCGAGAAGGCAGGCGCAATCTGCATTGGCAAACTGGCTATGGTCGAGTTGGCGGGCGGCGGGGGGTACCGGTTTGCGGCGGCTTCTCTCACCGGCCCGGCGCTCAACCCGTGGGACCGTTCGCGATGGGCCGGGGGATCCTCATCGGGGTCCGGGGCGGCGGTGGCGGCGGGGCTGGTACCGTTTGCGCTGGGTTCCGAGACGTCCGGGTCGATTGTAACTCCGGCCGCGTATTGCGGTGTGACCGGATTGCGGCCGACCTATGGTTACGTCTCACGTTCGGGCGCGATGGCGCTGTCCTGGACGCTGGACAAGATTGGGCCGATGGCGCGAAGCGCGGAAGACTGCGGTCTGATTCTCCAGGCGATCGCGGGGAAGGATGCCGACGACCCGGGTACGGCGGGCAAGAGCTTCTACTACGCGCCCCAATTTGTCCGTCCTTTCAAGGATCTGAAAATCGGTTATGCGCCGGCCGATTTCGAGGCCTGGGCGCAGCCGGAAACACAGCCGGTTTTCCGTGCGGCCCTGGACGCCTTCCAGTCGTTCGGCTGCCAGATGGTGGAAGTCGAGATCCCCGATTTTCCCTACGGTCCGGTGTTGCAGACGATTCTGGGCGGGGAAGCCGGCTCGATTTTCGAGGAACTGATTGCCTCCGGGCAGGTCGACAAACTGGCCGACGAAAAACAGATTGCGGGATTGAAAGCGACTCAAGGGATTCTGGCCAAAGACTATCTGAAGGCGATGCGTATCCGGCGACTGATCATGAACGCCTTCCGCGAATTGTTTTTCAAAGTGGACGTCCTGCTGGCTCCGGCGAGGAATTCGGTGGCATCGAAAATCCAAGACCCTCTGGACGCGGTGATTGTGCCCAAGGCCACTCCCCCAAGCCGGGGCCTGCAAGGGCTGACCCCCGCCACCAATCTGGTGGGCGCACCCGCGCTCTTCCTGCCCTGCGGCTTCGTGGATGGACTGCCACTGGCGGTACAACTGGTGGGGCGCGCGTTCAGCGAAAACACGCTGCTCGCTTTGGGTCGCGAATACCAGACGCGAACCGATTGGCACCGGCGTCAGCCCAAACTTGCGGCTTGAGTGAGGTAGTATCGTCGCAGGATCTTTTATGCCAGAAGCGACTGCTCATCAACTCGATCTCGACCTCGAACAAGACCTAGCGCTGGATTTCATTCGCGTGGTGGAAGATGCCGCCATCGCGTCCGCGCGGACGATGGGGCAAGGCGACCCGCCCAAGTCCGACCAGGTAGCGGTGCAGGCCATGCGCCGGGCCTTTGAACATGTCCCGATTGACGGCACGATTGTCATCGGCGAAGGCGAGCGCGACAAGGCCCCCATGTTGTACATCGGGGAACAGGTAGGCGCAAAAGCGCCGGAGGGCGTTGCCTACCCGAAGGTGGACATCGCCGTCGATCCGCTGGAAGGCACCAACCTGTGCGCGACGGGAGCCTCGAACTCGATTGCCGTGCTGGCGGCCTCGGAACCGGGCGGCCTGCTTCACGCGCCCGATTGCTACATGGAGAAGATCATCGCGGGTCCCGCTTGCCGGGGTGCGCTCGATCTGGACGCTCCGGTGAGCGAGAACCTGCGGAGTATCGCGGCATGCCTGGAGCGCGAAGTCGGCGACTTGACGATTGTCGTGCTGGACCGGCCACGGCACGCGGACTTGATCGCCCAGATTCGCGCGGCGGGGGCTCGAATCCGCCTGATCAACGATGGCGATCTGTCGGCGGGCATCGCCGCGGCCATTCGCGGCGTTGGCGTGGATGCGGTCATGGGGTCGGGTGGTGCGCCGGAGGGGGTGATTACGGCCGCGGCGCTTCGCTGCTTGCACGGCGAGATGCTGGCCAGGCTGATTGTGAATACGCCGGAATTGGAAGAACGCGTGGCGAGTATGGGAATCCGCGACCCCAAGCGGATCTATACGGCCCGCGATCTGGCCCCCGGCAAGAAGATCATCTTCGCGGCCTGCGGCATCACGCAGGGGGCGCTCCTGCAGGGCGTGCGCTTCTTCGGGGACGGATCGCGCACGCAATCGCTGGTGATGACGCGGAGCACGAACAAGGTGCGCTTCGTCGATGCCATTCACCTGATGCGCCCACCGGGTCCGCGGGGAGTCCGACTGTACTAACGCGTACGCATTCCAGGGACGGAGCAATTAGGACATTCGCCGTGAGGGGTGGTATTCTAGAGGTGTCTTTGCCCGCCTCTCTATCTTGACGAGTGCCTTCTGGCCGCGGCTTTCCGATTGATTACCGTAGCGCAGTCTGACAGGGACGAAAATAATGTCTTGGCCGCTCGTCATCGGCCAATCTTAATAACTTCAGGAGAAATTATGGCTGGACGCGGACCACAAACGTTTCAGAAGCGCCAAAAGGAACAGCAACGAAAGGAAAAGCAGGAAGAGAAGCGCGCCAAGCGCTTGCAGAAGAAACTGGAAGACCGGCCTCCGGAACCGGAACTGGAACTCCTTTCAGAAAACAGTCCTGCCGACAGTACCACTGAATGATCGATTTTTCGACTTTAGATCTTAGCCCTGCCTTGCAGGCTAACGTCAACAAACTTGGTTTTGAAAAACCCACCCCGGTTCAGGCGGAATCCATTCCGCCCGCCTTGGAAGGCCGCGATGTCGTGGCCACGGCGCAAACAGGTACCGGAAAGACCCTGGCCTTCGCGCTGCCGTTATTGCAGCGCCTGACCTCGCAGACTGGCCTGAAAGCCGTCATCAAGGCCGTCGTCCTTAGCCCGACGCGCGAGCTGGCCATCCAGATCAACGAGACCTTCGCGAAGCTCATCCCCGGCACGGGGATTCGTACCGCCGTCGTGGTGGGCGGGATGAACGAGGATCGCCAACTGGCCAAGATTCGGCAGGGCGCCCACATTGTCATCGCCACGCCGGGCCGTCTTTGCGACTTTCTTCAGCGCCGCCTCGTCAAGCTGGGTGGCGTCGAGGTTATCGTGCTCGATGAAGCTGACCGCATGCTCGACATGGGCTTTCTGCCGTCGCTGAGCGCGATTCTCAAGGAATTGCCCGCCGTCCGGCAGACCCTGCTGTTTTCGGCAACGATCGAGCAGTCGGTCGCGCACTTGATCAAGGACTACGTGACGGATCCCGTCCGCGTCTCGATCGGCGTGAGCACCAAGCCGGCCGAACAGGTCAATCTCCATCTCTACGAAGTCGAGCAGGACCGCAAACACGAATTACTCACCCGCCTGCTGCATGCCAACACGGGTGCATTTCTGGTGTTCACGCGCACCAAGCGCGGCGCGGACCGGCTTGCCAAGAACCTCGAAACTTCCGGCATCGAGACCGCCCGCATTCACGGCGACCGCACCCAGGGCCAACGCAACCAGGCGTTGCAGGGCTTCAAAAACGGCACCCATCGCGTTCTGGTGGCTACCGACGTAGCGGCTCGCGGTATCCACGTCGACAACATTGCGCACGTGGTCAACTTCGACCTCCCGGAGGTCCCTGAAGACTTCATCCACCGCGTGGGCCGGACCGGCCGCGCCGGCGCCAAAGGCACTGCTTCGACCTTCATGAAGCGCGCAGAACGCGACGTGATCCGTCGCATCGAGCGCACTCTGGCTACGCGTCTGATCAAAATGGACGCTCCGCCTCCGGTACCCGCGGATTTCAAACCCGCGCCCAAGGTGATCACCATCACCGCCGCCGCGCCGCCGCAGCAGCGCCCCGCCGCCAAGAACACCTGGCGCCGGCGTCGTTTCGCTTCGCGCTAGGCAGCGGGCATTTCGTTTCGCACATCGTTGATTTCATTAGGATTGGGGTGACGACCGGGGCGGATTCCGCCCCGGTCGTCATTTCGTTTGGCAGAGATTCGGTTGGTGGAGAAAGAGTGTCGAAATCTGTCGAACGGGCCCTCGTAAAGGCGGTAGGGGTGACCTTGGGTTTCCTCCCCAGGGAAGCGGTGCGACGGCCATTTCGTTTCGCAAGTGATTGATTTTAATGAAAGCGAGGTGTCGAAAAGTGTCGAACCTCACTTTCCGCCGCAGCGCACGTCGTGCCGATTTTCATTTCAGGCGGTGACGCGCTCGTCATGGGGTTGTTTCGTTTCGCAGAGCGTTGATGGTGTAGGGTGTCGAAAAGTGTCGAACGGGGTGTGGGTGGGGCGGGGGATTTCGTTTCGCAGGGTGTTGATTTCTGTGGGGCGTGGGGCGTCGGAAAGTGTCGAAAAGTGTCGAATGGGGTGCGGCCGGGGGTGGGGGGATTCGTTTCGCACGGGCGTTGATTCTGTGCGCGACGGTGTCGAAAAGTGTCGAACCGGGCCGGGGCGCGCTTGGCAGCATGGAGGTGTTGCCGGGCCGAGGCCGAGGGAGCATGGGAGCGAAATCCTTTCTGTCCGAGAAATGAAAAAGGACTAGGACGTCTCGCCCCAGAATTGTTTTGGGGAAGACACACTAGTCCTCTCTACTTGAGAGAGTATCATGGCTCAATCTCAGATATCAAGAGAAAAAGATGGTGTTTCCTGGTTGGAGGATATTTGCATGGCGGTGGGTCCTATGCTCACGCAAAGGCGCCAGGCTCGCCAAGGGGAGGCCGGGCTGGTGGGGCGCGTTGGGGAATGGCTGAACCGGCGGGACAGTGCGACCCGTCCCATTGGAACTTTTGGCGAAATCTCGGCGGGCTGTTCCGGCTGGCACGCCGGATTCTGGGGGGTATTTCAGCAGATTTGCTGAGATCGGGGTGGGTGTGTGGCAGCGAGATCGGCGGAGACACTGAACTTTCCGGCGAGATCGGGCGAAATGTGTTGCGGTTATCTGCGCTTATGTCGCTCGCAAACGGCTTTTCCGCCAGAGTGCCATAGTGACGGGCCGACCCGATTCGCGACCGACCCGATTCGCGCGGCCGTCTTCGAGGGTGAGGGCGGAGGGCTTGCCGTCGGTGACCATGATGATCTGTTTCATGTCCTTCTTTTCCTAGGCAAGAAGGCGCTGGGACTCCTGCGGGACAGCCTGGGAGACTGCGCTGGGCCGGTTGTTCTAACCGGCGCGGAGGAGGGCGATGCCGGAGACGATAAGGAGGACGCTGGCGGCTTTAAGGGGGGTGAGGGCTTCGTTGAAGAAGAACATACCGAAGGCGAAGGCGAGGGCGGCTTCGAGTCCTAGGACTAAGCAGTAAGTGATACCGAGTTCGACGCCGCGCATGGCGTGGGACTGGAAGACGGCTCCGGCGCAGAAGAGGAGTAAGAAGGCGGCGGTGGCGGTGGGGTCGCGCCAGCCGTCGGCGCGCTTCATGAAGACGCCTCCGGCGGTGAAGGAAAGGGCGGCGAGGGAGGCGAAGATCAGGGGCATAGGGTAACTCCTCCTCAGTGTACAGTTAGACGCAGATGGTGCTGAGGGGGGCAAAGCCGTTGAAGCCGATAGAGGAGTAGGAGTGGGTGTAAGCGCCGGTGCTGAGGATGCGGAGGCGGTCACCTTCGTGGAGGTCGAGGGGGAGGTGATAAGCGTTACGTTCATAGAGGATGTCGGCGCTGTCGCAGGTGGGTCCGGCGATGATGACGGGGGCGGTGGGTCCGGAGCGGCCGTGGGCGTGGATGGGATAGCGGATGGCTTCGTCCATGGTTTCGGCGAGTCCGCCGAATTTGCCGCAGTCGAGGTAGACCCAGCGGACGTGGTCATGTTGGGACTTGCGGGAGACGAGGACGACTTCGGTTTCGATGACGCCGGCTTCGGCGACGAGGTAGCGGCCGGGTTCGACCATGATGTGGGGGAGCGAGGAACCGAAGTGACGGCGAAGGGATTGGGCGATGGCGGCTCCGTAGGTTTGGGCGGAGGCGATGGCGGTGGTGTATTGGGCGGGGAAACCGCCGCCGAGGTTGAGCCCGTCGAGGTGGATATTCTCGGCCTGGAGGCGGCGGAAAAGGTGAGCGGCCATGGCGATGGGATCTTCCCAAGCGGTGGGGTCAGTTTGCTGGGAGCCGACGTGGAAAGAGAGGCCGAAGGGGTTGAGGCCGAGGGCGGGGGCGGAACGGAGAAGTTGGAAGGCCATTTCGGGGTCGCAGCCGAACTTGCGGGAAAGAGGCCACTCGGCTCCGCGGCAGGTGGT
>JAEUQD010001014.1 GCA_016789925.1 Bryobacterales bacterium
GAGTTTGTCTCGACGCTCAATCAGGAACTCGCGGCCCGCATCCGCATCAAGGAGGATGAGCCGCAAAATTCGCTCATCCCAGTCGTCCGCATCCCTAACCTCGATGCCGACGCCAAGCGGCGCAAACGCTAGCCGCCGCCCACAAACTGAACGACTTCAATCACGGCACCGTCGGGAACCGTTGTGGTCTCCCACAATGGTTTCCTGACGATCTGGCGGTTCATCTCAATCGCCACTCGCCCGGGGTCGATCCCCAAGTGATCCAGCAGCGCGCGAACCGTAATCCCGGCCGGAGCCTGATTCGGTTCCCCATTCAAAGTGATTTCGATACACATCCCGCTACTGTCCATCCTACCCGCAGCCCGGCCCACGGCCGGGACGGCTGGTCCCTCAACCACCACCACCAAAGCGGCCTATCAGCAGTACGGCAGCCACGGCCAGGATCACCCAAACCACGATTTCCAAAGACCACACTCCTAGAATCCAAACTTCAGGCCCCCCACCGCCCAAGCCTTCGGCGTGCGAAACCCGTCTTCAAAGTAGATGCGGTTGAAGACGTTTTCGATGCGCGTATAGAATTCGAGGCGCGTCCGCTCCCCCAGCGGTTTTGTGTACCGGATCACCGCATCGGCCTTCACCGGGCCGTCGAACACAAACGGCCTGCTCCCGCCGGAAAACAGCGGATACACGTAATCGGAGGCCGCGAACAAGTCGAACGTCGCTTCCAGGTTCCGCCACAGCCGCTGAGTCGCCAACGCGGTAAACATGTGCCGCGAGATGCGGATGCTCGAAACCGAACCGCCAATCAGCGTCGAGTTCCGCTCGTCGGCATTCGTAAACGTATAGGCGGCTTGCAGTCGTGTGCCGCGCGCCACGCTCGCCTCGGCCGACAGTTCCAACCCGCGGGCCAGCCCTCCGCCCGTATTGCGGTAGCCGGACGATCGCCCAAACGGATCGGTCTGCGTGTTGATCACGCCGCTGAAGTCGAACCCGATCACCTCTTGCAGGCGCGTATAGAAGTAGGTGGCCGAGACGCGTACGCGTGAATTGGCCAGGTACTGGTCGATGCCGGCATCCATCGCCAGCGACCGTTCGGGGGCAATGCGCGGATCGCCGAACGGGCTGAACGAGCCCTGGAAGAACGAGTATCCGAACCGTTCGTAGAGCGTCGGCGCGCGATACGAGTTACCCACATGCGCGCGGAGCTTTGTGCCGGAGGTGGGAACAAAGTACGACACGGCGGCGTCCCCGGTAAGCGCATTGGGCGGGGTTAGCAGCGCCACGCCGGCATAGCGTGGGGGACCTCCCGTGAATTCCGGGCGCGACAGCAGAAACCGCTGCCAGCGGCCCGACAGCGATAGTTGCAGCCGGTCGCCCAGCAGGCGCACCTGGTCCTGCGCGAACAGAGCATGGCTCGACTGGTTCACGACCACCCGGGCCAGGCTCCGCTGGGCGGCCACCGGGTTCTCGTTCTGGGACAGGTTGTCGTAATCCTCACGCTCGAACTCATAGCCGGCCGAGATCAGGTGACGGCGCGCCACGGTGAAGTCCGTGCGTGCCTGCGCTGTATCCACTCTCCCGTCGAAGCGGTCGCTCGTCGGATACTGCGGCTGGAACCGGGGACCCAGGGGACCATTGCGGTTATCCCGGCTCGTCCCCAGTCCCTGGTAGTTCGCCCGGAAACTCGCGTGAGACGAAATCTGGTGCGTCAGGGTCACCAGCGATGATAAGAACCGGCCCGCCCTCCGGGAGTCGGGATCGTTGAGCGACGGTGCAAAGGTGACCTCGGGGATCGCCACGACGTCGCCGCTTTCGGGCAGGTTCGCCAGCGCCGCGGGCGCCAGGTTCAGTCCGCCGAAGTTGTCGCTCGCAAACAGACGCACGCCAAGCGACGTGCGCGGCGCCAGTTGCAGATACGCCGAGCCTTGTACGGATGAGTTGCGGTAGCGGTCGTCACCATCCACGCCGCGGGTCACGTTCAAGTGCGTGATGCCGCCCGTGTAACGGAGCTTGTCGTGCCAGAAGCCGCCTCCCAGCTTCGCTGAGCCGCGAAACAGGCCCAGTCCACCACCTTCCGCCGCAACTTCCCCGTGCAAGGGACCGCCGCCTTGATCGGTCACCATGTTGATCACGCCGCCAATCGCGTGCGTCCCGTAAAGCGACGAACCCGAACCGCGGAGCACTTCGACGCGGTTGGTGTCCACCAGCATCATATCGCCGAAAAAGCCCATGGCGTCGCCCTGCGGGGCGCTGGTGTCGCGAAAGCGGAAGCCGTCAATCAACACCGACGTGTCGAATGTGCGCAAACCGCGGGTCTGCACGCGCGCCAGCGATCCCGGACCACCCAGCTGCGCGATCCGCAGTCCCGGCGTTAGCCGCAAAGCTTCCGGGAGCGAATACTCCTGACGCCGGTCGACCTGTTCGTGGTCGATCACATCAAACGCCTTCGCCACCTCATCGGTGGATTGCGTCGTGGACGAAGCAGTGACGACATAGCGCGCCGAGACTCGCGCCAACGGCAGCGCGACATCGTATTGCAGCGATTGTCCGGCCTTAAGCTCCAATTCTGCAGTGCTGGGAGCAAACTGCGCCGCCTCGGCGGAGAGCAGGTACGTGCCCGCGGGCAGTCCCGTGAACAGGTACTCTCCCTGCGAGTCGGACAGCGCACGCCGCAATGTCTGGCCTTCGCGTGATTGCAATTCCACGCGGGCATTGGTAATCACGGCACTCGCCGGGTCGAGTACGCGGCCGTGGATCTGGGTTAAAGGAATTGCCGTCTGCGCACTGGCAGCGGCCAGGAATAAGAAAAACAGAGGAAAGAACATGCACCTCTCCCTAGAAGGTCATGGAGATACCGCCTGTGGTCAGGCGGAGGCGCTACGGCAGGTCTTCGGACTCGCAGGCTTGCAACCTACCTACTAACCCTCGCTTCCCAGTCCTCTTCAGACCAGTGCTTTGTTGGGCGTTCGTTCCTGCTTACCGCTGCTGGGCAGTCCCGGGCTTTCACCGGGTTCCCTCTTAGCGCTAGCCCCACGACCAGCGCACCGATAGCAGACTCTACGGTAGAGCCCCCGGGGAGACAATGTCAAGCTGCACCTTGCCAGCTGCACCTTGCCAGGGGGCGCACGACACCAGAGTGAAGGAAGGAAGGACGCTTGCATAACGCATGCCCAATAACCCTGACATGGAAGCCCTCCTGGAGAAACGCGATCATTTGAAGAATCAGATCTCCCAGATCGGCCCGATGCGGCCCGGCTCGCTTAGCTAGTGGCCCGCTTCCGCAAGTGCGGAAAACCAACTTGCCACTGCACCAAGCAAGGAGCGAAAGGACATGGCCCG
>JAEUQD010001016.1 GCA_016789925.1 Bryobacterales bacterium
TCGGGCCCCTACGCTCATGTCCGGAATCCGCTCTATGTGGGGACGTTGACTACTGCCTTGGGTCTGGCCATCGCTGCCCGCGAAGTGTGGCTGGCCGTCCTGTTTGCCGCTTCGTTCCTCCTGGTGTACCTGCCTGCCATCGAATTGGAGGAGCAGCATCTCCGCAAACTCTTTCCCGGCTATGTCCACTATGCCGACCTCGTGCCGATGCTGCGCCCGCGCCTGCGCCCTGCACCCGCCGACGGGCGGTTCCGTTTCAGTCTCTACCGGAAAAACCGCGAGTATGAGGCGCTCGCCGGTTTCCTCGTCGGGATCGCCTATCTTGCCTGGCGCGCCGGGCTCTACTGGTAGGAAAGATACGCTTCTCCTGGGGGAAAATCCACACACGCATTTGTGAGTGAGCTTATCCCCCCAACCAGGGAACCAGGCTCCGCGTGAGGCCCCGAGTGTGAGAAGGCTGACAATGCAATAGCTTGCCAGCGGTGGCCGGGGTTGGTAGCAAGATTGCAAAGCGGGTGACAACCGGCTCTGTTGAAGTGTGTGGCTGAATTGACCGAGGGTCAGTTCAGCGCGGCGGGGGGGTTGTCCTCCGTCGCCTAGTAGCGAGTACTGGTCGAGACGTTCAGGACTCCTCGCAGTTGGCGCCGCCGGGCTGCGGCTGGTTACGCCAGCCTTCGAGGGACTCATGACGGACTTGAGCAGTACTCAAACCAACGCGCCTACCCACGTTGTTGGCATCGGCGCATCGGCGGGCGGCCTGAATGCGCTGGAATCACTGTTTGATCGCCTGCCTGTGGATACAAACATGGCGTTTGTGGTGATCCAGCACTTATCGCCACACTTCAAGAGCCTGATGGACGACTTGCTGGCGCGGCACACGTCAATGCCGATCCACATGGCGACGGATGGTCTGCGGGTTGAGGCCAATACCGTTTACCTGATTCCGCCGAACACGCAAATGGCGATGCAAGGTAACCGGCTGCATGTCAGCGAGCGGAACCATGGTCAAATGCTCGACCTGCCGGTGGACATCTTCTTCAATTCCCTGGCGGAAGCCATGAAATCCTCGGCGATTGCGATCGTGTTGTCGGGAACGGGAACCGACGGATCGCGCGGGGTCAAGGCGGTCCGCCGGGAAGGCGGTCTGGTACTCGTGCAGGCGCCGGAGTCGGCGCAATTCGATGGCATGCCCCGGAGCGCGATTGCCGCCGGCGTCTGCGACTGCATGTGCACGCCCGGCGAAATGGCGGAGTTCCTGGCGGAGTACGCGAAGGACCCGCGAGGCACCCGCGACAAGATCCTGCTGCGGATGAACGGCGACCTGGAAGCGTCGGAGTTCAGGGACATCTTCAAGCAGTTGCAACAGGGCTTCGAGATCGATTTCTCGCGCTACAAGCTGACGACGGTGGCCAGGCGCATCCGGCGGCGGATGGAATTCCATCAGATCAAAGAGGTGCCCGAGTACACGTCTTTTCTGGTGCTGAACGCCGACGAACTCCAGGCGCTCTACCACGACCTGCTGATCGGCGTAACCGAGTTCTTCCGCGATCCCGATTGCTTCGATTACCTGGCTCAGGAAGTCTTGCCGGCGGTGATTCGCGAGATCCGGCCGGATGAGGACCTGCGCATCTGGTCGGCCGGCTGTGCGACAGGCGAAGAAGCGTATTCTCTTGCCATCGTGGCCACCGAAGCGGCCGAGGCGGTGGGATTCCGCGGACGGATCGCGGTCTTCGCCACCGATGTGCATCGCGCCTCCCTGGAAGCCGCGTCGGCCGGGTCCTACGACGGCCATCGACTCGCCAACGTGTCCCGGGAAAGGCTCGCGCGGCACTTCAGACAGGAGGGCGAGGATCGATTCAAGGTCAGCTCCGAGCTACGCAAGATGGTGGTTTTCGCGCCCCACAACTTGGCCAGCGACGCTCCTTTCACAAAACTGGACCTGGTTTGCTGCCGCAACCTTCTGATCTATTTTCAGCCCGATCTCCAGGACCGCGCGATTTCGTTGTTTCACTTCGCGCTGCGCCAGAATGGGATCTTGTTTCTGGGCAGCAGCGAAACGCCCGGCGCTCATGCTTGCGCGTTCGATCCGGTCGATTCCTCGCGCAAGATCTTCCGCAAGGCCTGCGACAAACCAGTCCCCGTTGATCTGATGGCGGCGCCCGCCTCGCGGACGTTGCGAGTGATTCTTCCCGGGCCGCAGAACAACAGCAAATCGGTGAGCATCGACCGGCAACTGCTACACGACTACGATTCGATTCTGGCGCGACTGATGCCGGGAGTCATCATCGACGAGAACCGTCAGGTATTGCATTATTGCGGGGACATTTCGCGCTTTCTTTCTCCACCGAAAGGGCGCCCGGGCAAGGAACTGTTGGACCTGGTCGAGGGGGACCTGCATATCGCCTTGTGCACGGCTCTGCCGCGGGCGGAGAAGACCGGCGAAAGCGTTTCCATCCGGAACGTTCGCCTGCGGCGGGACACCGAGGAGTTCTTTATGAACCTGACGGTGGATCCGATCTGGGACCCGAGGAACCGGACCAACCACTACCATGTTCATTTTTCGGAGGTCCGCCCGGCGATTCCGCTGCCGGAAGCCATCACCGATCCCAGTGGCGAGTTCGATAGTGGGACGCACTACGAGCAGATCGTGGGAGACCTGAAGAACGAGTTGCGGTCCGTCAAGGAGAATCTCCAGACTGCCATCGAGGAGCTCCAAACGAGCAATGAACAGTTGCAGGCCACCAACGAAGAACTGTTGGCGAGCAACGAGGAGCTTCAGAGCACGAATGAAGAGTTGCACTCGGTCAACGAAGAGCTCTATACCGTCAATACCGAGTTCGAACGGAAGAACAACGATCTGCGCCAGTTGGACCTGGACCATGAACACCTTCTGGCGAGCATCCAGGTGGGCATCATATTTCTGGATAAGCATCTCCGCATCAGGAAGTTCAACCGGTATGTCGGTACGTGTTTCAAGCTGCTGCCGCAGGATATCGGACGCCCGCTCGACCACATCGCTTACCACCTCGAGGACTCGCGGCGCATTCTCAACGATGTGGAGCAAGTGCTGCGCACCGGCGAAGTGGTCGAGCACGAAGTGCTGACTCCGGACGGAACGACGCTGCTCAAACGGGTATTACCGTTTCACAACCAGGATGGAGCCACCGAAGGCGTCGTGCTGACGTTTACCGACGTAACGCGGCTGAAGGCGGCCGAACTTGCGCTCAGCCGCTTGAACGCGGCACTGGCCCAGGAGGTCGACCAGCAGACTCGCGAGTTACGCGCAAGCGAGCAGCGTTTCCGCACGCTCTTCGAAACGATGCACGAAGGCTTCGCCCTGCACCAACTCATCCGTGATGAACGCGGCGACCCGGTCGATTACCGGTTTCTCGAGGTCAATCGGGCCTTTGCGCGGCTGCTCAGCCGGCCGGCCGAGCAGATTCTTGGTCGGACGATGGGAGAACTCTTTCCCGACCGCCGCCCACTCTGGTTGGAGCGCGTGACGCAGGTCGCCGAAACGGGAGAACCGTGTCACTTCGAGGAGGATGTCAAGGAGTTGGGCCGCTACCTGGAAGTGGCTGTCTTCTCCCCGCGGCGGGAGGAGTTTGCGGCTGTCTTCCTCGACGCCAGCGCGCGGCATCGTTTCCAGGAAGAGCAACTCAAACTGCAGAAGTTGGAGTCGCTGGGTGTGCTTGCCGGTGGGATTGCGCACGATTTCAATAACATCTTCACCGCGGTGATCGGAAACCTCTCGCTCGCCAAGGCCGTGGATGGGTTATCACCGCGAACACAGCGATTGTTGCAGTCCACTTTGGAGGGGTGCGAGCGCGCATCGACGTTGTCCCGGCAACTGCTTACCTTTGCCCGCGGAGGTGACCCGGTGAAGACAGTCCTGAGCCCGCGCAAGGTCCTGGAAGAGAGTCTCAGCATGGTCGCCTGCGGAAGCACCACGCGGTGGCAATGGAACATCGCACCCGAGATTCATCCGATCGAAGCCGACGGCGGACAAATGGCCCAGGTCTTCAGCAACATCCT
>JAEUQD010000001.1 GCA_016789925.1 Bryobacterales bacterium
TCGCGATCGCCATTTTGATCTTTTCGAAGGTCACCGGGCCAGGGCCGAAGGCCTTCTCAAACTGCGGCTGATAGTTGGGATGCTGGGCCAGCATTTGGTTGATGCCATCGATGGTGTGGCCCATTTCGATCGGGTTCTGCATCGGTCCGCCAGCCTGCTCTTCCAGCGAAGGCGCGCGGCCATCCCAGAACTGCAACGGGCTATAGGCCGAATTGATCACGGTCGGCGCATTGCGCCCCCCCTTCTGCTTGTTGATGCCTGACGACACCGGCTGGCCATCCGAAAATCCAAGCGCCGGGCTGTGGCACGTGGCGCACGACACGCTCGAATCTTTTGACAGGATTGGGTCGTAGTAGAGACGCCGCCCCAACGCGATCGTCTCGGCCGTAGCCGGATTGTCGGCCGGCATCGGAACCGGCGGCAGTCCGAGTGGGGCCTTAATCTCCACCACCGCTCCGATCGGCCGGGGCTTCACTTCGTCAGCAGCCTTCCTGGCTGTGGGCGACGTCCCGCACCCAGCCAGCCAAACCGCGCCTGCACACAAGAAAAGAGTACGAGTCAGCATAAAATTTGTCTCCAAATGCAATTATGCCCCTTCGTTGTCCAGCTTTTCCTTCGGCTGCGGAAGGAAGAAACTACAAAGGAATCCAACCAGATACACAAATCCGCCAACAATCGCCGCGGCATAGGCCAGTTTCGTCGACGGAGCTCCGCCCGGCATCACACTGCTCAACTGCTGCGTCACCGCGGCGAACGACGTTCCGATCATCCGCCCGCCCACGTTGGCGGCGAAACTCTCCCCCGTTCCCCGCAAATGCAACGGATAGACCCGCGGCAGATAGTTGCCCCAGAAGCTGAACTGCGCCACCGTCAACATGCCGCACAGGAACACACCCCACTTCAACAGTTCCAGGTTGCTCGTGGCCGGAAACAGAAATACCAGCGGCACGATAACCAGTCCAGGCACCTGAAAAATCCGCAACAACCCTTGCCGCGACACGATCCGCACAGCGAGAAACGCCAGCACCATCCGCCCCACCAACCCGCCGATCTCCTGGTAGAACTGCACATTGCTCACCGTCTTCTGCTGTAACTGCGGAACCAGCGTCTTTACTTCCGCCAGCCCCGGCACGATCTGCGGCAACTGCTGCAACGCCCCAAACGCTGCCCCGTAGCTACACGCGAACATGATCGCCGTGATGATCGTGGTCTTGCGGTACTGCGGCGCGAAGATCTCGGCGAAGCTCGGCCGCTTCAATGTCCCCGCGTCTTTCTTCTGTTGCCACACCGGCGACTCCGGCAGAAATGGCCGGATGATGATCAACGGCAGCGCCGGAGCCAGTCCGCTCATCAGCGTCCACCGCCACGCATCTTTCGGCCCGGCATAGTGCACCGACAGAAAATACGCCGCCGTCACCATCAACCCGCCCACCGAAGAAAACGCCTGGGTCCAGCCCAGCACGGCTTCCCTCTTCTTGTAGTCTGGGAACAGTTCCGCCAGCCACGCCACGGCCGCCACAAATTCCACGCAGACCCCGACAAACGTGGTCACCCGGAAGAACAGCAGCATCTCCGGCGACGTCGAATAGCCCGCCCCCACCGCCGAGAACGCATACAGCAGAATCGAATAGGTCAGCACACGCCGCCGCCCGAACAGGTCGGTCAGGTAGCCGCCAATCAACCCAAAAAAACCGCCCGCCAGCGCCGGCACATAAAACAGCAGGCTCACCCAATTGCGCATCCATGCCGTGAACTCGGGCGTTCCGGGCTTGAAAGGGTTCATCTCGCGGAGCGCCGGCGGAAGCGCCAGGGGAGCCACCAGGATTTCATAGATGTCAAAGGCGAAGCCGATCGCTGCCATGATGCAGATCAGCCACTGGGTCGTGGTCATAAGTCAGCCAGTGTATCGCACCACCAGCTACTGAAGTTCGATTTCCACCACCACCGTCGCGCGCACTTCCACCATCCCCGTCTCCACCGGCGTCGGCGTCGCAGCCACTCCGCCCGTGCGCGAATCCGTCGCCGTCACCGCGCGCACCGCCGAACTCTCTTCCGCCGAAACAATCGAGCCCAGCCTCATACCCAGGCCCATGGCGATCGACTCCGCGTTCGAGCGCGCCTGCTGGGTGGCCAGCCGTAATGCCTGCGACCGGGCCGGCGCGGAGTCCCGCAACGTGAACCGCAAGCCCGTCACCGTGTTGGCTCCCGCTTGCGTCGCCGTGTCGATCACTCTCCCCGCCACCGTCGCGTCCGCCACCGTCACCTCCACCACGTTCGAGGTCGTGTACCCCAGCAAGATCGGTGTTCCGCCTCCCTGCGGATACCGGTAGTTGGGCGTCACCGAGTAGGAAACCGTCTTGATGTCCGCGTTGGCGCCCAACAACTGCCTTAGCGCGTTCAGCACCACGCCCGTCCGTGCGGCATTCTGTTCCGCCGAAGCCTGGGCCGTCTCAGCCTGTGTCGTCACGCCGACGTTGATCTTCACCTGGTCAGGCCGGACGGATACCACACCTTCTCCCGCGGCCCGGACAAACGGACGCTGCGACACCACCTGCCCACGTAGCGGCATTGCGAACGCCAGCATCAATACAGGCACGATAATGGACTTGCGCATTCGCTTCTCTCCTCTACCCTTGTATACCTCATCGCAGCCCCAGGGCCAATCCCTGTACAATGGCCCGATGCGTTTCCTGCCCTTCGCCGCCGCTCTCTGCGTGTTGGCTGCCGCGCCTTTGCCCGTCACCAAAGACACGGCGAGAACCGGCCTCGACCCGGCCCGCCTGGCCCGCATTCCTGCCCGCATGAAAGCCTTCGTTGACCAGGGAACCGTCGCCGGCGTCGTCACCCTTGTAGCCCGGCATGGACAGGTCGCCTCCCTCGAGGCCACCGGCTACACCGACATCGAAACGCGCCAGCCCATCCGCACCGACGCCATCTTTCAGATTCACTCGATGACCAAGCCCATCGTCTGCTTCGGCATCATGCAACTGGCCGAGCAGGGACTGCTGGCTCTCACCGATCCGGTCGAAAAACACCTCCCCGAATTCCGCGGCCAGCAGGTCCTCCTGGGCCAAACACTCACCAAGCCCACCCGTCCGATCACTATCCGCGACTTGATGACCCACACATCGGGCATGCCGCTCAATCCGCCGCCCGGCATCGGCGAGCTTCACGGCGCGCTCCACAAGTCGCTCTCCGACGTCACGCTCATCCTGTCCCAACAGCCGCTTCTCTTCCAACCCGGCACGCGCTGGCAGTATTCCAACACCGGCATCGCCACCCTCGCTCGCATCATCGAAGTGCTCTCGGCAAAGCCCTTCGAAAAATACCTCGAAGCCCGCATCTTCCAGCCGCTCGGCATGGTCGACACCTACATCTACCCACCGGCTTCCAAGCACCACCGCATGCCCACCGCCTACATCCTCAAAGACGGCAAGCCCCTGAAATACACCGCCGACCCGCTCGGCGAAGGCGCAATGAAGTTTCGCGTCGGAGCCA
>JAEUQD010000037.1 GCA_016789925.1 Bryobacterales bacterium
CTACCTCCAACTCGCCCATGCCCATTTCGCCGACTGCGCCCTCTCCCTGTTGGCCTATTGCCTCATGACCAATCACGTCCACTGGCTCGCCCGCCCCACCAGGCCCGACTCCATGGCCGTCTTCTTCCGCCGCGTCCATGGTCGAATCGGGTCGAATCGAATCGGGTCGGCCTGACCCGTCACTATGGCACTTTGGCGGAAATGCCGTTTGCGAGCGACAAAAGCGCAGATAACCGCAACACATTTCGCCCAATCTCGCCGGAAAGTTCAGTGTCTCCGCCGATCTCGCTGCCCCCCACCCACCCCGATCTCAGCAATCTGCTGAAATATTCCTCGGAATCCGGTGCGCCGGCCGAAACAGCGCGGCCAGATTTTGCGAAAAGTTCCAATGTGACGGATTGCACTGTCCCGCCGATTCAGCCCTTCCCGATCGGCCCCCAGACAGTCCGGATGAGGGGGCGGTGTACCCGCACCCAAAAAAGATTCAGGGCAATCGCACCCTCAGCAGGGACCATGGCTCGGAACGCTCGCCTCGTCGGTCCCAACGCCCTCCTCCCCATCCTGCGGCGGTGCTTTGCTATAAGGGAAGTGCCGGCCGAGATCAAGGTAGGGAGCAGCAGCAATGACTGTCGAGCCGACCGCCAACGGTAGCGGGGGTGCCGCCGCCTGCTACGACATCGAGAAATCGCCCCACCGCTCCACGCCCCCGGATAACAAGCGCATCTGGGACGGCGCCGCCTACAACGATCCCGGCACCGGCCACGATTTCAGCGAGGACCGCTTCACCCTCTACGGCCTCGACGGCCAGCGCGTCGGCATCTACCGCATCCGCAACCGCATAACCCCGCCCGACACCATCAACATGCGTTTCGTGACGATGGAAGAAAACGTCTGGGTCGGCAAGAAACTCCTCAAGACCCGCAAAGGGACCACCACCGAAGTCGTCCTCCAGGACCGCCTCGGCAGCGTCCTGTTCCGCTACAACGCCAACACCGACGCCAAGAAGGCGTACGCCTACTACCCCTACGGCCAATCCCGAGGCCTCAACACCCCCGACAACGAAGACGGCTTCGGCACCTACACCCGCCTCGACAACAACGAAAACCATTACGCCGACCAGCGCTACTACAACGCCAAGAACGGCCGCTTCCACCAACCCGACCCCTACCAAGCCTCCGGCGGCCCCACCGACCCGGCCTCGTGGAATCGGTATACGTATGTCGGTGGCGATCCGGTGAACTTCAACGACGCCACGGGCCTCGCCAGGCAAGTCGCTGCGCCGCTGGATGGACCTTACTCTATTACGGTCACGGCCACTATGCCCGGCATTCCGCTGATCGATATCTTCGGGCCGCGACGAGACCCCGCATTTCTTGGCGGTTGGTCATTCATCCCCCTCAGTGTTGAGAGAGAGATGCGGTGCGAGAGGGCCTCGGAACCAGAGCTCTCGAGCGATGAGCTAGAAGAGTTCCTCTCGGGCGTGGAGATGGACAGTGAGGAACAGGAAGAGCTATTCGGGTCCGTAGATGGAAAGCCGAATACTATATTGGCGTGACGAGCCGGTTTGCCGAGCGCCGACAGGCGCACCTTAGTAGGTTCGTTATTCAAAGAATCGAAGGCATCCCCGCCTTGAACTATGCGGCAGCAAAAGGCGTGGAGCAGACCCTCATTGAGAGCTTTCGAAGGAACACTGCCGAAGGGGTCGTGAACAGGATCAACAGTATCTCACCTAACAACCGCCGTTTCTATCAGCAGTTTACCGGCATGGGACACCAGGTGCTGCGTGACTGCCGAGCCAAATTGCCGGAGGGCTTCCCATGGCCTTGAAGTCGAGACTTTACATGGACCTCCATGTTCGACGGGACGATGGTTGTGGACTGGCTTTGGAAGAACCCATTCGCAAGTTTGTGGACGAATTGATGATGTTGGCCTCAACGATTGGGAAAGGGGAGTACACCGGCGAAGAGTTTCGCCCTAACGAAGCAGTGTTCTCATTCGAACTGAGGAACGTCAAAGCTGTACTTTTGAGGCTGCGATCCCTCGTTGAGGCGATAGGCCTGTTGGAGGAGTCGTTCGTTGTTGTGCGAACGAATGCGGTTTCCGACGAGTCGGACCTTCCTGTGCCGCTGAAGGAAATCGGTCGGTGGTCCGACCGTCTCGATCAACTGTCTAGATCCAAAAGGAAGCGCGGGCGAAGACCGAAGGTTGGCGACTATTATGGCTTCCTTTACCAGACGGCCGGTTCGGCCACCTTCAATATGTTCACAGAGATCCGGAGTCAGGTGACTTTGTTCAAGTGTGGGCGGTCATCACGAGTGGCCAGCCAGCCGGAGTCGAAACTCTGGCCAGAGCAGAACCATTGTTTCCCCCTGTAATCACGGCAGTCAGCGTCGGAATTGAGATTGGCGGTTGGGTGCTTCTGGGTAATCGACCGCTGGCGGAGCCATTTCGTTTCCCACAGTTTCGTGGCACCAACTCCCTCTTATTCCGGAGGCATGAACCCGGTGTTTATGCGGATTGGTGGTTGTGGTCCGGAGGCGATACATGGCTGCCTGTCGGCAGCCTCAACGACGAGCAGCGCCAACTCGAATACCACACTGCATGGCAACCGCAGAAACTGGCTCTCAGAATTGCGACGGGAGAGAACGAATACGATAATTTCCTTTGAGGCGTCCGCCGTCGCGGTAGTCGACTGGGCGAATCGGGTCGGGCGAATCGGGTCGGCCTGACCCGTCAC
>JAEUQD010000051.1 GCA_016789925.1 Bryobacterales bacterium
TCCGGGAAACCGCGGCGGCAGAGGATGCGCGCGAGTAGAGGGGATACCCCCAATTCGCGAGAGAGCGCTGTTACCGCGTCCCGGTCGAACTGCGGAAGGTTCCAGCGCGCGGGCTTTCGCACGGCGCTAATTGTGAGAGAAGTATCCGCCCATCGGGCCGGGCTCGTCGTCTTCACCGCCGGCGTCGATGGTGTCGTCCAGATCGTCGAGGAGGATGAGGAACTCCTCGTACCACTTGGTGCGCGCTTCGAAGAGGTAGGTGTTGCGGTCGAAGTCGAAACTCAACTGGAGACTACAGGTAAAGTCCTCGTAGCCCTTCAGTTTCGAGATGCTACGCTCGATCTCGCGGTACTCGTCGCGCGGCAGTTGGGCGGCCTCGAGCTTTTCGAGCGCTTCGGAAAGCATTTCGGCGGTGAGAGTGCGATCGTGAAAGACGATCACCTTGACGTCCAACCTGGCGGCCGTTTCGAGAAAATCCTGTGGCTGGGGATAACGCGCGGAGTCCCAATAGACCTCGCCGATTCCTTCCCCGCCGCGATACTGCCCACGGAAAACGGCGAATCCGTGCTTGCCGAGAGCTTCTTCAATCTCCGTCTTCAAGGTGTCCAGATCTTGTCTCATTAACGTTGGGCCAGGACCAGCACATCATGCTGATTGGCCACCTCCCTTGCTGCCGGCGTCACGATTGTCCTAGGACCTATGTATATCTTCTGGGCTTGGCGAACGGCAAGCCGGACATCGGCCTCACAGACGAAGTCCACGATCTGGATCGGCGGGGCCGGCTTGGTCTCAACTGGTTTCGTTTCCGGGGGCGGTGACGGCAACGCGCAGCCACAAGTGGGCGCGCTGCCCGGGGAAGCGCCGGGGCGGATGGCCTTCTGAGCGAGAAACCGGTCCACTACGTCGGCGGTGGCCGCGGGTTTGGGCGGGGGCGGCGGCGCCTTTCCGTGAAAGCCGCGCTGGTTGAGGAAACGCTCGACGGCGGAGCCGATCAGTTGGCGCATGTCGCCGGCCGGCGGTTGGCCGAACGCTTCTTCGGGTGTGCGAATCACGTAGGCGATCCGCTTGGTGTTGATCAGGTGCTGCGGGCCGACGTTGTCGGAAGTAGCGTTGCCGGCCATCGCGCCACAACCCAGGGTCATGGAGGGTTGAACGCCGGTGGTGATGCCGGTGGAGCCCTGCGGGGACGGTGTGTTGACGAGCACGCGGAACGCCGGGACGCGGATGCCGTATTCGCGGATGCGCGCGTCGTCCTGGGAGTAGATGACCGCCGTGTGGCCGAGTCCGCCGAACTTGAGAATGGCCTGGCAGTCGCGGACCTGCGTTTCCCAGGAATCGCTGAAAAGGACAGAGAGCACGGGGCTGAGCTTTTCCATCGAGAGCGGGTGCTGCTTGCCGACGCCCTTGATCTCGACGGCGAGGATGGACGCGTCGCCCGGAACGTTGAATCCGGCCATTTGGGCGATTTTCTGCGGGGACTGGCCGACGCAGTTGGGGTTGATCCGCCAGTTAGGGGCAATTAACAGCCTGGCGAGCGCCTGGCCTTGTTCCTCGGTGCAGAGATAAGCTTTGGCGCTTTTGAGCGCCTCCCAGACTTCGGAGCGCACACTGGACAGGGCTACGAGGGTCTGTTCACTGGAGCAGACGGTGCCGTAGTCGAACGACTTGCCTTCCACGACCTTGGCCACGGATGAGGCGATATCGGCGCTCTGATCCAAAAGGACCGGCACGTTGCCGGGACCGACGCCAAAGGCTGGTTTGCCGCTCGAATAGGCAGCTTTCACGATGCCGGAACCGCCGGTGGCGAGGATCACGCTGGTGCGGGGATGGCGCATCAGCGCGTCGGTACCTTCGATGGTGGCGTTGTTGATGCACTGAATGATGTCTTCGGGCGCGCCGGCTTCGCGTGCGGCTTGATAGAGAATGTCGGCTGTGGCGCAGGTGCAGTTCTTAGCGCGCGGATGCGGACTGAGGACGATGGGGTTGCCGGCCTTGAGCGCGATGACGGCTTTGTAGATCGCCGAGGATGTGGGGTTGGTGGTGGGTAGGATCGCGGCGACGACGCCCACGGGCACGCCGATCTCGGTGAGCTTCTTCTCGGGGATCTCCCGCAGCACGCCGACGGTCTTCATGCCGCGGATGGAGCGGACCAGGAGGTCGGCGTTCAGCAGGTTCTTGGCGATCTTGTCCTTAACGTTGCCGTAGGAAGTCTCTTCGACAGCCATCTCCGCAAGGCGAGCGGCATTCGCGCGGCCGGCCACACCCATCGCTTCGACGATGGCGTCTATCTGTTCCTGGGAATACCGGCGATACTCCTGGAACGCCGCGTAGGCTTTTTCGACCTTGGCGCGGACCTCCTGAATGGAGACCAGGTCGGTGTCATGAAGCACCTGGCGCCGCCTTTACCCGATGGACTTGTCGTTCTTCTTGGGCGCGCCGGGCAAAACGCGTTCCACTTCTTCGTGCGGATTGGGGATGACGTGCACCGCGACCAGTTCGCCGACGCGCCGTGCCGCGGCCGCGCCCGCATCGGTGGCCGCCTTTACCGCGCCAACATCGCCGCGCACCGTTACGGTGACGTAGCCCGCCCCAATATACTCTTTTCCCTGGAGGATGACGTTGGCGGTCTTCACCATGGCGTCGGCGGCTTCGATGGCGCCAATGAGTCCCTTAGTTTCGACCATGCCGAGGGCTTGCATATCCTCTTCACGGTATCACACGGATCGCCGAGTTTCAGGCCCAATCGGCGCCAACGATGAAGGCGCCCCGGGGGAGTCGCGGTCTGGGAGGGACACGTGCCGCTGGGTGCATGGCGGCGGGGTCGGGGTCGACCTGCCTTTTGAGGTTGTTTTCGCCTTTTCGACGCTACCGTTTAGTGAATTCGTCGCGCTGTTCGCGGATTCGTTTCACCAATTCGGGGTTCTTGAGGACCTCGGCGACGAGGGCAGCGTCGAAATCCTCGTCATCGAGCTGGGATTGCTCCGATTTGGCATTTCGTTTCGCATCCTGTTGAGCCCGTTGAATGATCCGGACATCGTGGAGCGCTCCGAGGGGCGCCTCGAGGTCGTTAAAGTGGATGCCGGTGGCCAAATGGAGGCGCTGGAGGCGTTCCAGTTCGCGCAAATTGGCGCGGTAGGAGCCTTCGAAGCGGGCGTAGTAGCGCTGGTAGAGCGCGGCCTGCTTTTCGGTGTCGGGATGGTTGAGGGGGTCCTCGCCGAGGGAGTATTCGAGCAGGGCGTTTTCGAGTTTGAGAACGCGCTGCATGTTCCAGGCGGAGATGAGGATGCGGCTGTAGGTGAGTTCCTCGAGGAAGCCGGTGGGGGCGAGGGAAAAGCGGAGATGAGCCTCGAGGGCCTCGAACTCGGGACGGTCGAATTCGGTGACGACCGGGTGCATGGCGGTGAGGCCATGGCGGGTGGCATTGCGCGACGACGCGGCCTTGCCTTCGGGCGTGTTCGGTCCAGATTGATTCGGCATTGTCAAAATCCTCTTAATAAAAATAAAAAAGGACCAGGGTATCTCGCCCCTTTCTGTCGGGGGCAAGACACACTGGTCCTCTCTACTTAGGAGAGTATCATGGCCGGCTAGCGGATGTCAAGAGAAAAAGATGCGGTAGACCGCATTCGCTAGGCTTGGCGCAGCCGTCGAACGGCCAAGGCGAGTAAGCCAAGCCCCGCCAGAACCATCGTGGAGGGTTCGGGGGTTTGCGCCGTAATGTTATCG
>JAEUQD010000094.1 GCA_016789925.1 Bryobacterales bacterium
GAGTTTGCCGGCGGCTATGACCCGCGAGAACTCGGCTTCCCGGATTCCCTCGTCCGCCAGTTTGTCAACCTCCAGTTCCCTCGCTTCAATTTCTCCGGCAACAACATCTCGCCGCTGGGCGCCACCCGTACTTCCAACTACGAAACCCAGGACACCTATTCCGCGCAGGCTAATTTGAGCAAGGTGATCGGCAGCCACACGCTCAAGGCCGGTATCGAAGGCCGTCTTTACAACAACAACAACATCCGTCCGGAGTCCGCCGCCGGTTCCTACTCCTTCGGGCGCAACTGGTCCCAAGCCAATCCGCAGCAGGCCGATGCGCTCTCCGGCAACGAAATCGCGACTTTTCTGTTGGGCCACCCCACCTCCGGTTTCGTCAACCGCAATATGGACCCGGCCTACCAGAACCGCTACTGGGCGTTGTTCCTCCAGGACGACTGGAAGCTCTCGTCCAAGCTCACGCTCAATGTCGGTCTCCGCTGGGACTATGAAGGTCCGATCTACGAACGGTACAATCGCCAGATTCGCGGATTCGCGTTTGACCAGCCCAGCCCGATCGCGAATCGGGTTCAGGGTCTGCAACTGCGGGGCGGCGCTCTGTTTGCGGGCGACAGCGGCATCAACCGCCTCGCCTTTAACCGCGACTTCAATAACTTCCAGCCCCGCATCGGCGTGGCTTGGGCGGTGGCTCCCAAGTGGGTCATCCGCGGCGGCTATGGCTTGTACTTCCTAGGCCAGAACGCCAACGGTCCGGACACCGGCTTCAGCCGCAACACCGACCTCATTGCTTCCACCGACAACAACCTCACCCCGGCCGTCGACCTCAGCGATCCCTTCCCCACACGATTGTTCCCGACGGGATTGCTCCAGCCGATCGGCAGCAGCCAAGGCTTGGCCACCAACCTGGGGCTCGCCATCGGCGGGCAGTATCTCAACCGGCCGCTGCCGTACTCCCATCAGTTCAGCTTCGGCTTCCAGCGGTCGCTGATGGCCGGCTGGGTGGCGGACCTCTCCTATGTCGGCAATCTCACCCGCAAACTTCCGGTCGGGCTGAACCTGAACTTCATTCCGGCCAACGAGTTGAATAACCTCCCGGTGGCGCAGCGTCCCGCTTACTTCAACGCCCAGGTTCCAAACCCAATGGCTGGTCTGCTCCCCGGTTCCGCCTTCAATGGAGCCAACATTCCGCGCCAGCAATTGCTGACGGCGTACCCGCACTTCTCGCAGGTCAGCATCTCCAACATCCCGATCGGCAGCCAGAGCTACCATTCGCTTCAGATCAAGGGCACCCGGCGGTACGCCAACGGCCTCAGCGCCCAAGTCAGCTACACCTGGGGCAAGACGCTCGAGCGGGTCACGGCTCTCAATCCGCAGGATGCGCGGCTGGACAACCTGCTCAACACGCCTCTGGAACAGCGCCTTCAGCAGTGGGACATCCCCCACACTTTCGTCGGCGTTACCACTTATGAACTTCCCTTCGGGCGTAACAAAAAGTGGATGAGCGGCTCGGGCGGATTGTCCAACGCGATCTTCGGCGGCTGGAACATCAACGTCCAGTACATGTACCGCAGCGGTATCCCGTTTGATTTCCCCAATGCGGGTCCGCTGCGCGCCCAAAGCGCGAAATGGAACGACAGCCAGCGCGACGCCGCCGCGCAGGCGGCCGGCCGCGACAAGTTCAACCCCTTCTTCGATAAGTGGTTCGATACCTCGCTCTTCCCCCGCTCCGCCCAGGCGCCGTTCACGATGCGTGACTTCCCCACTCGCTTCCCGGACGTCCGCAGCACCTTCCTCCAAAGCTGGGAGGTGTCGATGTATAAGGAGTTCCGGCTCCGGGGCGATAACGGTCCCCGGCTCCAGATCCGCGCGGACTGCCAGAACGCCTTCGACTACGCCTATTTCGGACAACTGGTGGCCAACAACGTCACCGACCCTCGCTTCGGCCAGTTGAATCCCGCTCAGAACAACCAGCCCCGCATCTGGGTGGGTGTCCTGAAGCTGTATTTTTAGCCATGCCCGACAGCCTTTAAGAAGCTGGCGATATTGCGCTGCCGCAGCCACAGCAGCAAGACTGCGGCAGCCACCAGCGGGGAGAGTCCCGCAATCACAATCGCAGTGGTGAAGCGGTTGTCATTACCCACCAACAAGCCGGTTACCACCGGCGCGGCCACTCCGGCCAGTTGGGCCACCATGTTCTGGTAGCCCATCGCCCGCCCAATCAATTGGGCCGGTGAAAACAGGTGGGTCAGCGCCCAATAGTTCGACACCCCGAACCCCATCCCGCCCATCGACAGCGCAAACAGAGGCAGCAGGTTCGTTCCGGGCTTCAGCCACGCCAGAATTACGATTGTGCATGACAGGACAAACCCCAGCGTCACAAACGCTTTGCGGACCGTCAGCGCCGCCGCCCCGGTCCGCTTGATCACCCGGTCTGCCACCACGCCCGCCAGCAGGCTGGTGACCGCCGTCAACGCCAGCGGCACCGACAGAATCGTCCCCATCTTCAGGTTCGAATACCCGTGCACCCGCAGCAGGTACGACGGCACCCACGTGAGAATGAAATACCAGTAGTAGGAGTAGAAGAACGCCCCCAGCGTCACACCCCAGAACAACGGTGTCGTCACAACCGATAGCCATTGCACCGGCGCAGCCGCCGGCGTGTCCGCCTTCTTCGCCTCGCGCACATGCCGCGGCGCCACAATGGCCCACGGAATCAGCCAGGCCGCACCCAACAGTCCCGTCACGATAAACAGCAGACGCCAGCCCAGCGGATCCAGCAGCGCCGCCCCGACAAACGTGCCGATGGCCGGACCCATCAATGCCCCGCCGATGTAGATGGCGGTGGGTAGTCCCTGCTCTTCCTCGGCAAAATTCCGCTTGATATAGGCGATGCTCGCCACCGGCGCGATCGACTCCCCGAGCCCCAATAGTGCTCGCAAGATGATCAATTGCCAGAAGCTCTCGGCAAATCCGACCAGTGTCGAGGCGACCGACCACAACCCCAACCCCACCAAATAGGTCACCCGGATCCCGAATCGGTCGACCAGAAAACCTGCCGGAATCATAAACAGGGCGTAGGTCCAGAAAAAGCTCGACAGCAGCACCCCCATCCGCGCGGGCGAAAACTGGAAATCGTGCATCATCGCATTGGCGGCGACGCTCAGATTTCCTCGATCGATATAACTGACCAGGATTCCCAAGAATAGAAAAGCGACCACAACCCAACGGCGTTCAAAACGAGGCATGAGAGATTGAGTGTACCTCGTTGTTATGATTGAAGAGATGATCGACCGCGACGCGGCCTCTGTCCTCGCCGCCGTCACCGAGAAACTGCGGCCTCTGGAAGAGTCGCTGGGCGGCGTAATCCGAGGTAAGGCGGAGGTAGTGCGCCTCTCCTTGGTCTGCTTGCTGGCCAAGGGCCACCTGCTGATCGAGGACGTGCCGGGCGTCGGCAAGACGACACTCGCCCAGGGCTTGGCGCGTTCGGTTCAGTGCGG
>JAEUQD010000119.1 GCA_016789925.1 Bryobacterales bacterium
CGCGCCGCGCATTGTGCCCGACCCGCCGGATTACGATTCCGTCGCCGATCAGCGCGGCCATCTGAACTTCTACGTCGACCCGAATAATGTTCATTTGACGGACTTCTTTTTCGCGTCTTCGAAGCGGATCGATTTCGACGAAATTCCCAATGTGTCGAGCGGCAATGCCGCGACCGACGTCGAGATTGCGGTGCGCCGCATCAACGAAACAGGGGAGCGCGTATACCTGCGGGAAGTGACGACACCGGATGTGAAGGACCTGGGGCTGTGCGTGGTGCGGGCCGTGGCGCCAGGGTTCCAGCAACTGCACATGGGCTTCAAGAATCGCTGTTTGGGAGGCCGCCGACTCTGGGAAGTCCCGCAGAAGATGGGATACCGGGGCGTGTCTCCGGCCACCGGCGACTACCCCGCGCCCCATCCCTACCCATAAGGAAGAATGTCGATGAACCGATTTGTGTGGGAATCCGCCCGGCTGGCGCCTGGTGAGCCGGACCAGGTCTGGGAAACATTTCACGAGAACTCGAAGCTGTCGAGGATGGCGGAAGGCACGGCGTCGGACGAAGTGTCGCGGCGGATGACGACGATGTACGAAGCGCTGCCATTCGAGGCGTTCCCCGCTGTGCCGTTGCCTGAGCGCGCACCGCTCAGCGCCAGCCTCGATGTGGCGATGAATGCCCGCGTGAGCGCGCGGAAGTTGGAGGCGCAGCCGGTGTCGCTCGACAAGGTGGCGGCATTGCTGCACGCGGCCTACGGCATTACGCGGGACAACAAGGGCACGCCGTTTCCCCGTGGATTCAGGACAATTCCGTCGGCAGGCGCGCTGTATCCGCTCGAGATCTACCTGCATTCCACGAGAGTGGACGGCTTGAAATCCGGGATATATCACTTCAATCCCGCGGAGAACAACCTGCGTTATTTGCAGGAAGGCGATTTCTCGCGCCAGATTGCCGAAGCAATGGTGCAGCCGGAAATGCCGTTCTCGTCGAGCATCATCTTCTTCTTCACGGCGCTGTTTGAACGGGTGGTCTTCAAGTATGGCGAACGGGGCTACCGGTTCACGCTACTGGAGGCGGGCCACGCGGCTCAGAATTTGAACCTGGCCGCGCAGGCGCTGGGGATGGGAACGCTGAACGTGGGTGGATACTTCGACCGTCCCATTGACCGTCTGCTGGGCCTGGATGGAGTGACACATTCGACCGTCTACATGGTCTGCGCGGGCTTCCCGGACGAAAAGGGTCAGGGCGATGCGATTGCACCGCCGGACGCTCCGCGCGGGCAGTTGGACTTCGACAAGAGGTAGCGCCTCAACGTGGAAGCAGTGGAGTGTTCAAGCCTGACGGCTGTTCGGGAGGCTGTTGGGGAAGGGGAAGCGGTCTGGGCGGACCTGAGCCTGGGCGCCTGGACGGGCCATCAGGCAGGTAGGGAACTGCTGGCGCAACTCACCGGCCGCAAGCTGTGCGCGCGTGGCACGGAGCCGCCGCGGAGTGAGGCAGCGGATTTTCCATCGTATGCCGAATTGGTGGGGCAGGGAATTGATGCTGAGGCCCTGGGGCGGAGCGAAGTGCTGCGGGCTCACGCGTTGGCGCATCGTGTGGCGAAGCTACTGGGGACCAGGACAGTAGTGATTCTCGCCCCTCGGGAGGGGTTCCGTTGGGAAGAGGAGAACGAGTTCTTCGTCCGGTTCCTTGGCGAGGCGCTTTGCGGGAAGCCGCATCGATTGGTGATGGTGCATACGAAGGGTGGGGCTGAGAAGGCTCCGGTGGTGGGGTTGCTGCCCGGTCTGGTGAGCGCGGAGTTGATGGAGGCGATTCGGGGAGAGGCGATCGAGGCTGGCTGGCTTCATCCGGTGGCGGGTGGATTTCTGGTAGCGCCGGAATTGCGGCCGGCGCGGGTCGGCTTGCGGGAACGGCTGCGGTTTGACCGTCTGGCTACGTTGACGCGCGAGTTTCCGGGCATCGCCCTATGGGCGCAGATGTATGGGAATAGCTTTCATGTGGAAGCGGGACCGATGGCGGACCAGGCATGGCACGAATTCCGGCAGGGCGGCGTGGGTGTCGCGCTGCGGCTGTTGGCCCGCGCTGAACCGTGCGCACGCAATCCGACCGAACGCGCTATTTTGCAGGCGAAAGCCCAGGGCATGCGCATCGCCGCGCACCGGTTTGACGAGGCGGCGGCGAGCAGCGATCCGGGTCCGGGGCTTCCGGCGAATCTGCGCTCGTTCCTGTTGGAAGCCAAGGGATGGGGACTGGCGATGTCGCGCGAGCCGGAACGCGCCGTGCCTTATTTGGAACAGGCGCGCGATCTCGAGGTGCCTGGCCGGGACCCGCGAGAACATCACTACCTCTTGAACATACTGGCGCTCGGCTGCTTCCGGTCCGGCGCCTTTGAGCGGGCGCTGTTGTTGGAGAAGGAGATCGAGGCCGCGCTGGAACGGCAGACTCCGGCGGACTGGCGGCTGGGATACGTGAACGCGATCAACCTGGCGCGGCTCTACGCGCGGGCGGGCGATGCGGAGACGGCACTGTGCTATTACGAACGGGCGTTCGCGACGACGCAGGGGATCTGGTCGGAAAGCGACCGTTTCTATCAGGGGATGACGCTGGGCCGTGCGTTCCAGGCGGCGGGGCGGAGGGAAGAGTCGCTGGCGGCCTGGCTGCGTGCGGGCCTGCACTGGCTGGCGACCAAGGTGCCGGAATCGTTGTCGCGGCGCTCGCTGCGGCCGCTGGCAGGGGATCCAGAGGAGGCGCTGGAGCGAGAGATCGCGGCTGCGGCGGTGCGGGCTGGTTATGACGTCCCCCTGGTAGAAGCTGCGCCCCAGGTAGCCGTTCGCGTGGGCTGCGCACCTTCCGGGAGTTGGGTGGCGGGCGCGCAGGGTTGGGCAGTGGTGGCAACTCCGGGGGATCTCGCGGAGAGGGGTACGCCGCTGCGGCGCCGGGTGTGGAGTGTGTTGCGGGCACGCGCGCCGGAGGCGTTTCCGGAATCGCCATCTCTGCTGCTGGTGGATCGCGA
>JAEUQD010000677.1 GCA_016789925.1 Bryobacterales bacterium
CATCAACACCTCTTCCACGTCCGGACTCACCAACGACGCGCTCGGACCCACCTCATACCCGCCCTGCCCATAAGCGACAGCTGTGCCAATGTAGCCAGTCCCATAGTCCCCATACGCCGCCATCAGCACCATCGATTCCGGCCGCATCTTCTGCGCCGCTAACTGGTATTCCACGAATAACTCCCCCGGCATATGCAGCACATACACGTTCCCTAACCGCAAACACGCCAGCCCGATCGCCCGCCGCTCCTCCACCCGCTTCAGCCACGACAACTGCGTCGCCGCCGATCGCCGGCTTTCGAACTTCGCCCCGCCATCGGCCAGCGTCTTCTCGAGTTCCGCCCGGCTCGCCATTGTCCGACCCGGCAGCAGCACCGGCTCCACCCGCCACTCCACCTCCTTCGGAACCTGCATCTTCTTCGTGTTCTCCCACGCCGCCTTCATCCCCGCCGCCAGCCTTGCGGTCAGCACCGGGCGATTCGCCGGCGACCCGTCGTTATACTTCCCCGCCGCCACATTCCCCGACGCTCCATTGAAGTGGATATGCGGCACTCCGGGTAACTCCTGCTCCCGCTGCGCCCGCGCTAGCCCTACATACTCCGCCGTTACATCGCCCTTGCCGTAGTAACTCTGCGGATGCGTCGCATAGTAAGTCAGCACCGCCACCGGCTTCTCCCCGCTCCAGAAACTCAACACCTGGAGATACGGATCGATCGTCCCCTCCGGCGCCGCAATCGCCTCCGGATTCCGCGATGCGCTCATCCGCCCGATCTTCACCTTCCCGTCCTCCCCCAGAATCCTCCGGTTCGACGCCACGCGATCCACCTTCGCCTTCCCATGCCCGATCGCCGTCACTTTCTGCGCTTTCCCCAACGACGCGCGCACCGCCGCGACCGTGGCGTCCAACCCCCGCAACGTCATTTCCTCGGAAAACACGCGACCATCCAGCCCCGCGCTCTTCAACAGCAGCGCTGCCGTCCGGTCATACCGCGGCGCGTCGTGTTGATGCAGCGTATGGACCGCCACCCGGTCCGCCGTCGTCCCCGCCGCCACGGCCAACCGCTCCCGCCACACATCGTTCCCGTCGTTGGCGATCCCGATATAGTCCACCGCGCACAACACGATGGGCTTGCCCGCACCCATCAACACCACCCCGCGCGCGCTCAGCGGATCCTCAATCGACCGCGCCGGCACATACGCCACGGGCTCTCCCACCCGCGGCGTCACATCCGCCGCAAACGTAGCCACCCGCAAATCCGCCGCCACCAGCGGCAACGCCAAACAGAGCAACCGGAAAATCATCCCTCCCCTTCTACCACGTGGGGCGAGCTTCACATGTGGCTTCACTTCGACTATGGAGGCTGACTTCCGTGAATTGAAGGACAATCTCAGCCGCTACATTCGGCGAGTCGAGTCCGGGGAACCTGCCCTAATCACTTCCCATGGGTGGGTTGTCGCGGACCTTATTCCCGCAATCGCCGATGGCCAGGGTCGGACCTCTCAGGCGGGCCCATGGGCGTGAAGCTGGTGCCTTGGATGATGGCCCCGGGTTCTTTGCGTCTTTGTGAGGGTCAAAGAATAGCTCCTGTGAACGAAATCGCCGTGGGTAGAGACAAGATCGCCTCGCTGAATTGAACAATTGAACCGCTACACGAGCCCCAGCCCTGTCAGTTCCTCCAAAGCGCACAGGGCCGCGGAGCGCGCCGCCAAGCAAATGAGGAACAACGACTTCCGCCGCGCGGAGCAGGCTTTGTTGTGGGCGTGTTCCTCAAAGGTGGACTTTGCGAGGTTGTTTCTCACCCCCCCCAACGCCCGGTCCCGGCCGACGGAAACGAATTTTGTACCTATAAGCCGCTAAAGAACGGAGCGAGTGAGGACGAAATGAACAGTAAGATGTCTCAACGGTATTTGCTTGCCTCCCTCGTGCTTTGCGCGCTCCCTGTGTTTCCCCAAGCCGCCGACGGGAACCTCGCCGGCGTTGTCCTGGACCCGGCCGGCGCCGCCGTGCTGGGAGCGCAGGTGGAACTGCGCAACCCCACTACAAATGTCATGCATATCACCGAAACCGCTGCCGATGGCAGTTACCGGTTCCGGAACATTCTGGCCGGACAGTACGACATCACCGCCACCCTCCACGGCTTTGAGCCCGTGCGTGTGGCCGGAGTCCTCGTCGAACTCAATCGCACCTCCTCCGTGAACCTCACCCTCACCGTGGCCGGTGTCGCCACCACCGTGGATGTGACCGAGGCGGCCGCTCCCATCGACACGGTCAGCGCACAGGTCTCGTCCAGTTACAACAACCGCTATGCCCGCGACTTACCCCTCGGTGCGAATGTCATCGGCGCCAATAACTATGGTGTTCTCAACTTATCTTTGTTGAGCGCGGGCGTCACCACGCCTGGTGGCATCGGCTCCGGCACGGGCCCCTCGGTCGGTGGTCAGCGCCCTTATAACAACAACTTCACCATCGACGGGATCGACAACAACCGCCGCGACACCACTGGACCCATCAGTTATATCTCCAACGAGGCAGTCTCCGCCTTTACGCTCATTCAGAATGTCGCCGCGCCCGAATTTGGCCACTCCTCCGGCGCTGTCTTCAATACCACCGTCCGGAGTGGAACCAACGCCGTCCATGGCTCCGCCTATGAGTACATGACCAACCGCCACCTCAACGCGCTCGATGCCGCCTTCAAGCGCCAGGGCATCAGCCAGCGTCAGCGCCTCGACCAGAACCGCTTCGGCGCTACTCTCGGCGGCCCCATCCGGAAAGACCGTCTCTTCTTCTTTGGCAACTTCGAACGCCTGGGCTATGGCGAGGCCAGCACGGTCTCCAGCGCGGCCTACACGCCGACTGAAGCCGGCTTCGCCCAACTCGAACGCATCCCCGGTCTCAATGCCAACAATCTCGGCGTCTTCCGCCAATATGCTCCGGCCGCTGCCTCGGCCACCAAAAGTGTGACCGTCGCCGGCCAATCGATCCCGGTTGGCATTCTCCGCCTCTCTTCCCCCGTCTACCAGAATGCCTACAACAGCATCGCCAGCGTCGACTGGGAAGCCTCCGAGCGCAACCGCGTCCGCGCCCGTTTTATCGGCAACCAGCGCCGCGCCATCGATGCCTCCTCATCTCTCCCCGCCTTCTTCGGCGACAACCCCTCTAACGCCTACAACACCAACGTCACCTGGTTCCGCACCGTTTCGCCGAACGTCTTCAACGAACTCCGCGGCGGCTACTCGCGCTATTTCAACGACACGCGCGCCGGCGACTTCTCCTATCCCGGCTTAGGCATGTTCCCGAACATTGTCCTCGCCCAGGATCTTAACTTGCAGCTTGGGCCGAACCCCTTCGCTCCGCAATCGGCTGCCATCAACACATATTCGCTGGTCAACAACACCACCTGGTCGCGTGGCCGCCACACGCTCCGCTTCGGCTACGATGGCCGCCGCGTGATCGCTCCCCAGTTGTTCGTCCAGCGCCTCCGCGGCGATTATCAATACTCGACCCTCGACCGCTATCTCCGCGACCTGACCCCCGACATGTCCGCCCTGCGGGCCTTCGGCTCTTCCACGTTTTGGGGCAATCTCTGGTCGCACTATCTCTTTGTGAACGACGAATTCCGTCTGCGGCCCAACCTCACCGTGAACCTCGGCCTGCGTTACGAGTTCGTCGGCGTTCCCGACGCCAGCAAATCCCAGGCCCTCAATGAAGTGGCGTCCGCCCCCGGCCTCATCGAGTTCCGTGAGCCGCGCGCCCAGCGCGCCAATTGGGGACCCCGCATCGGTCTGGTCTGGTCGCCCGGCCAAAGCGGCCGCACCGCCATTCGCGCCGGCTTCGGCGTCGCCCAGGACCAGGTGTTTCAGAACCTCGGTCTGCTGACTCTGCCCCCGCAGTACTACACCGTGGCCGACGCCCGCGTCGACCCCACCAATGATGTCAGCGGCTTCCTCGCCAACGGCGGCATCCGCCCGCCATCCGCCGCGTCTTCTCTCCCGGCAGCCGCCGCCCGTGCGCGCACGGCTGCTTTTGTGCCTGACCAGGTGCGCCCCTACTCCCTCAACTGGACCCTCGGCGTCCAGCGCACCCTCGCCCGCGACTACACCGTCGAAGTCCGCTACGTGGGTACCCGGGGTGTCAGTTTACCCATCCAGCTTCAGCTCAACCGCGGCACCGTCGTTTCGCCCACCAACAGCCTGCCTACTTACCTCGCGCGTCCTGCCCAGGCGGAACTCGACGCCCTCAGGCTCACCTTGCCCGCGCTCCAGTCCCAGGTCGATCCCATCTCGTCGGCATTCCGCTCGGCCGGGTTCGGACCGCCCATCACCGCCTTCATGCCGGTCGGCAGTTCCACCTATCACGGCCTGGCTTCCCAGGTCACCCGCCGCATGGCCCGGAACCTGCAATTCACCGCCGGCTATACCTGGAGCCACAACATCGACAACGGTACGGTGCCGATCGCCAGTTCCATCCTCATTCCGCGCCGGCCCCAGGACTTTTTTAACCTCGCCGCCGAACGCTCCTCCTCCGCGCTCGACCGCCGCCAGCGCCTCTCCATCGGCTGGGTCTACGATACCCCCTGGCTCCAGCGCCATCCCAACTGGTTTCTCCGCAATCTCTTTGGGAACTACACTTTTTCCGGCGCTTACATCGCCGAATCGCCCGCCTACGGTGTCGTGCAAAGTGGACGCGATTCCAACCTCAATGGCGACGCCGCCGGCGACCGCGCCATCGTCAATCCCGCCGGCAGCGCCCTGCGCGGCAGCAGCGTTTCGGAACTCCGCAACTCCGCGGGGGCCGTCGTGGGCTATCTGGCCAACGATCCTACGGCCCGCTACATCTCCGCTGGTCCCGGAACCTATCCCAACGCCGGCCGTATGACCCTGCCACTGGCCGGCATCAACAACTTCGACCTCTCGTTCCTCAAGTCCATCCAGCTTCGCGAAGCCACCCGCGTGCAGTTCCGCGCCGACTTCTCCAACGCCTTCAACCACTCGCAGTACATCCCCGGCTCTATCACCACGGTCGCCGCTGTCCCGCGCGTCCAAACCCGCAACTACCTGACCCCCGGCCACCCCGACTTCGGCCGCGTCGACACCGCGTTCCAGAACAACGCCCGTACCATCCAGCTCCTGCTCCGGTTGGAGTTCTGAGTCGTGAA
>JAEUQD010000156.1 GCA_016789925.1 Bryobacterales bacterium
CACAATCACGTTTCGAACGCGGCCATCCAGCGTGGCTTCCAGATGCACAAGATGTTCGGTCCGGCCGGTAAGCACCAGCGGCGACCGCCCTTGTCCCACTGCGCGCGCCACGTCATCAGCGATCATGCGGTTGCGAACTTCGTCAGTGGTAATCGCCGCATAGATGTCCTGGATCGTTGGCTCGCCGGCGGCGGCAATCTTGAACTCCGTGGCCCGCGGAATAACGATGTGCTCGAATGGCGTAGACTCCGTCATTGCGCGAGCCGCCATCGTGAACCGCGCTGGGCCGCACTGCATGTAGATGATCGGGTGATGCCCGTCCTTGCGGGTCGGTGTGGCCGTCAGGCCAACGACGAACCTAGCCTTCACTTGGCGCATCACCTGTTCAAACGTGAAGGCAGAAAGATGATGGCACTCGTCGACGACTACGTGGCCGTATTCGGCGACGAAATCCTTCACCTCGTTCTCGCGATGCAGACTCTGGATGACCGCAACATCGATGAGGCCGGTCCGCTTCGTCTTGCCGCCGCCCACCTGACCGATCTGATCGATCGGTAGGTTCAGAAACATCGCCAGGCGCTCTCGCCATTGGTCGAGTAGTTGTTGGCGATGAACCATCACGAGCGTGTTGACCCCGCGCTTTGCGATCAGCCACGCCGCCACCGCAGTCTTGCCGAATGCTGTGGGAGCGCAGATCAAGCCGTCGTCATGCTGGAGAACCTTCGCAACTGCCTCCTGCTGCGTCGGGCGGAGCAAGCCGTGAAACCTCGAGTTGATCGGAGTTCCAGCAGCACGCTCATCGCGGACCACGGTCTTAACCTTCAATCCTTCCAGGAGCGCGGTCACTTCCGCGAGACAGCCGCGCGGCAAAGCCAGGTGGCGCGACATGTCTTCACCGCACGCGATTACCCGCGGCTTGTCATAAGTCGCGAGCCGCATCGCCTGGGCCTTGTAGAACTCCGGATTCTGGAACGCAGCCAAACGCAACAGTCGGTTCATCAGCTCCGGCGGCAAGCCTTTCTTGTCAATGAACAGCAGGTTCGAGCGGACTACCTCGACAGACGCAGGCAGGGGCCCTTTGATTGGCTTCTCCGGTTGCCTTCTCGAGGGCGTAAGTGTCCACGGGTCTGGAGCTTCGTCTTCTGTGCTCGCGAAGCGAACACCAACAAGATCGCCTCCGTGTTGGATGACTTCGGCAATCAACCGTTCCGCGGCGGCTTGAGTCATCCGCTTGACCGAATTGAGGTAGCTCCATTGATCCGGATACGGCTGCATTTCTTGATCAAGGAAAACGCTGCGGCCTTGTTCGCGCGGAGCTTTCTGAAGCGGGAGCGCGATGAGGTTGCCGAAGCCACCTTTTGGCATAGTGTCTTGATTTGGGAATAGACGATCGTAGGAATCAAGGCCGAGTTGGTGGCGGCGCTCCATCGTGCGGGTAAGCAGCAGCGATCCGAGGCGGCGGGCCAATCCCGCCGGAACGGGTCGCTCGAAGAAGATCCAGATGTGCGCCCCGTTGCCCGATCTTGAGCATTCCACCGACGCCGGCACGCCTACAGTGGCGCAAGTTTCTCGAAACGCCGCGGCGTCTTCCTTCCACGTTTTCTTGTCGAAGTCCACAGCAAGAAACCAACAGGTCTCGTCGAGCAGCAGCGGATACACACCGATTGTGTGCTTGCCGGCGAGGTGGTTGTGGATGGCTTTGTCATCAAGCGGGATGTTCTTCTTGGTCTCTTTGTCGACCCGTTTGCGATCCTCCGGCTTGGCGGCATAGTAGGCATTCCAGTCGCGCTCTGCGTTTGGCATGTACCCAGTGCGGCCGTCAGGGCTTTCCCAACGCCTCGCGTACACATCCTCGCGTCCACGGAACAGCGAACGAAAGAGCGCGACCTTTTCTGGGGTCTTGAGATGGGAAGGTGGGGGCGGTACTTCGCTTGCGCTCGGCTTGGCGGGCGGAATGGCGATGCTGTGCTGGTCCAACAGCGATCGGAGCCGGTCAATCTCCCGCTCCAACCGCTCGCACCTCGCCTCCAGATCGTCACGAGGGTCGGCGACCCGCCTTGAGTCGCTCATTTCACCTTGTTGGCTCGGGCCTCCAAGTCCCGGCATTGTTCGAGCAATACCCCAAACGGTTCGGCATCGCTCATCAACAGCCCATCGTCCAGCATTCTCGCGTAGTCGAAGGAAAGATCCGTGAGAGCATCAGGGCCTGGAACTAATCGCAGCCCCTCGGAGACAGCTGCGACGTAGTCGACCAGCATCCCGTCGGAATCCTTCTCCGAGAAGAACATGGTCTTGTGTTGGGCAACGGCCAGCGCGAGCGCTCGATCGGTGATCGCAGCGTCTGCGATGCCTGCGCGGTCCAGCCGAACCAAATCATGCCAGTGCCGAGAAAAGCGTTCGCCGCCACGAAACTCACCTTGCTGGCAAAACACATGGACAGCGGTTGCCTTCTCCCAGAACGTCCGCTCCGGGCGCATGACCCTGGCGGTGGCCGAAGGAAAGACAACGCCCGCTACACTCGGCGCCGCGTCACAAGTGATCGCTCGGGTCTCCCATGGTTCGCCGGTGGAACGCGCGCCGAACTCCAGCATGACCACCGGACGCACATAGCCGGAACCCGCCGCCAACGGTGCGTATTCAAGAAAAACCTTTTCGCTTTCCGATGACAATGTTCCGGGCAGTTCCTGATCTACAAGCGCTTTGGAGATTCGCGGTACGACCTGCTCGGCGATCCAATCCGGCAAGCGCGAGCGAATTTCCTTGGTCCAGCGCTTCTCTTGACTGCGCGTTGCCGGCAATGGGTCGAGCCCGGGTCCTGACAGTTCGGGCGCAAGTACGCGGATGTCATAGGTGAGGTCAACGTCTTCGGAGAACCGGGTGATGATCTGGTATCCCTTGGACAGTGACGAGCCGCCTTTGAATACGAGGTGCTCGCCGAATGGCGACTGGAACAGGACATCGAGCAGCCAGACCAGCCACACGTCTTTATCCAACAAGTGGATCGGGCGGCCCGAAGCCGCTGCGGCTACGGCCAGCGCTTCGCGCCGGTCCGCCACAGACAGTTTGAGAAATGCGTCAGGCATGGACTGCGAGTTTGCTCACCTGCTGCGCCATCCAGGTGGGCAACATTCGGCGCAGTTCAACGACTGCGTTTAGTTCCGACTCTGGCAGCCGGCTGCGCATCGCCTCGATCGCGTGACTCGCCTGCTCCGGTCCTAGCCAAGCCAACGCTCTAATCACGGCACCCGCCTTGCGCCCCGGAAGCGCCAACTGCCAAGCGGGAGCGTGGCGAAGCTCGACAACCTGATTGCCCAGCTTCAACTTCCGTGTTGGACCAGAAGTCAGATAAACTTCACGCACAGGGACTTGCGTCGTCAATCCCAATTCGTTGGCAGCAGCGGCACCGTGGGGAACCACGTTCTCGCCGCGCTGTTCGGCAATCGCCTGCACAACCGTCGCCGGTTCGGGCGGGCGAACACCAAAGCGTCCTTCGACCGGGCGAACGTAGAGTCCTCGACCCACACGAATGAGGCCTCCACTCCGAACCAAACGCGACAGCGTCTGATCCACGGCGGCACGGGTTCCAAGGTGCAGTAATTCCTTCGCCGCCACAGGTACCCCTTCGGCCGCCTTGCCGACTTGGTTGATCACGGCTGTTGCGAGTGTTTCCATGACTGTCAGAAGTATAGCATGATTTCTGACGGAGGTCTCTGCCGCGAGCACAGCCGTCCCCTTCGGTACGCGAAATCCGCCGAATACTGACGGCTTACGAACATGATCGGGGCAGGGGCGTGAGGCAGGATTGTGTGCGGGCTGTGTGCGGATTCCGTGAATCGGGCCCAAATCGGCCTTTCAGGGCAAAACGGGAACAACAAACTAACCACCGCTACATCAACACGTTACGGAGGAAATCGCAACTAGCGCAAACACCCGAAAAGTAACGCTGCGCTTATCCCCCGGCAAAGCCGGGGGCTTTATTTTGTGAGCCGCTCAAAGCGGCTAGGCGGGGACGCTAACGCGGCCCCGAATCTCTTGGGCCACCTGAACGGTGGCCGGCTATAGTTGAAGCTTCCAGAAATGTTGCCCTGTGAAATTTCGCTTTCTCTCGCCGTATACCCGCGCCAAATGAATCGCACTCTTGCCCTTGATGTATCCGACGACTTCCGAAACAGCATACTTCGGCGGAATCGCGATCATCATGTGCACATGGTCGGGCATCAAGTGTCCCTCTTCGATTCGGCTCTCCTTCTGTATGGCCAATCTCTGGAACACTTCGCCCAGGTCTTTCCTCAGTTGCACGTACAGTGTCTTCCTCCGGCATTTCGGAATGAACACGACGTGATATTTGCAGTCCCACTTGGTGTGGTTTAGACTCTGTATTTCGTCCATCGGGATTTCTCCTTTTCGTGCGCTTGGCGGCTCACGTTTCGGAGTGTCCCGATGGACTCC
>JAEUQD010000208.1 GCA_016789925.1 Bryobacterales bacterium
TACCGTTTCTACCGGAAGAATCCGGAACTCGTGCTGGTGGATTCGCAGGTGGTGGCCCAGGCTCCGCCGCGGCTGCTGGCCGCCGGGATGGGCGACGCGCTCGCCACCTGGTTTGAAGCGAAGACCTGCGTGGCGGGCCACGTCCGCAACATGCGCGGCGGCGCCTCGACGCGGAGCGCCCTGGCTCTCGCGCAACTGTGTTATCAAACGTTGATTGAAGACGGTCCGGAGGCGATGCGTGCCGTGTCGCTCCAGGCGGTGACGCCGGCGCTGGAGCGGATTATCGAGGCCAATACGCTGCTCTCGGGCCTCGGGTTTGAATCGTCGGGACTGGCGGCTGCGCACGCAGTCCACAATGGATTGACTGCCGCGCCGGCTACCACTCGCTTCTTTCATGGCGAGAAGGTCGCCTTCGGGGTGATTGTGCAACTGGTGCTGGAAGGCGCCCCACAAGCCCAGTTCGCCGAAGTGTTCCGATTCTCGACTGCGGTGGGACTGCCCATCACGCTCGAACAAATCGGTTGCGGCGAGATGCCGCGCGAGATGCTTCAGCGGGTTGCGGCCCGAACAACGGCGCCCGGCGAGACGATTCACAACGAACCGTTCGAAGTAACATCATCCCTGGTGGTGGACGCGATTCTGGCGGCCGATGCCGCCGGGCGGGCCTGGCGTAAGCTGATGGCCTAGGTCCGCGCCCTACGGCGAGGCTATTCCCAGGTCCAAAAGAATCCAAATCTCTGTTCGAGGAAGACGCCGCTTGGGCCGTACTGCCCCACGACATAGCCGCTTCGATTGATTCCATAGGGCGCTGTCGACAGACCGGTCGGGCCCGGATACTGCAGGCGGTTGAAACTGCCGTCGCTCCACAGGAACCCTTTCGAATTGGCCTGTGCATCAAAATACTGTCCGACGATCTCCTCATCGTCGTTGATGCCCCACAGAATTGTCGCTGCCTGGCCGCGCGGGTGCGCCAGCAGGTCGAACCGTAGTTTGGCAACGTCCCACAGAATGAAGCCGCGGGTGTAGCCCTCGCGGCCGCGTACCTGATACGCTCCGACAATTGCTCCCGCGTTGTTGATACCGTAGGCCGCGGTCCGGCTTGCTTCCGGAACGCTGAATGTACGGAATTGGCCATTCTCGTGGACAAAGGCGGTCGCCAGGGACCCCTGGTAGTACACGCCTACCGCCTGGCCGCGATTGTTGAGGCCATAGAGAAAGGTGGGACGAGGGCCGCCCTGATCCGGAGGTGCAATATAAGTGACCTCGGCGAAAGCGCCGTCTTTCCGCAGGAAGCCGTGCACTCCGCCGCCGGCATCGTAAAAGTAGCCGGAAATATGTCCGTGCCTGTTAATACCCCAGGCGAAGGTGTTGGTGGCGCCGGGATAGTCGACCACAGTGCATTGCTTCGCCTTGAGATGGAAGCCGTGCGCTTTTCCGGTCTCATCCAGAAAGTGACCCACGATCGTGTTGTCGGAGCTAATCCCCGTGGGCTGAATCCAAGTTACCGGGTAACTGCCGCAGTTGGGCGGGGCTACCGGCCGAAATTCGGCGGCGGATAGCAGCGCCAGCGGCGTCAGCAGAAGGATGAGGTGACGCAACATTTTAGTACTCTCCTCGAATGACGAAGGCGTCGCCCGAACCCAGGTCGCGCTGTGTAGGTAGAGCGCCCCCAAACACCTGGCCGGCGATCGCGAAACTACCACTCTCCGCCGAAAGGGCACGCAGTGTGTCGTAGCCCTTACTGCCAAACTGGAACGTCTCATCTCGGGTCCCGTCGCGGTCGTAGATGCGGAGGTAGGCATCCGCGAGGCCGGACGATTCCTGTCCGGGCAGGACTCCGCTGGTGGACCCGGCCACGGCCACCTGGCCCTCCAGCATGGCCACGCCGCGTACCGAGTCGTCCCGTTCTGTGCGGATCGCCCGTGTCCAGACGACGTCGCCCTCGAGGTTGTACCGCCGCACGAAGCCGTCGGCTCCGCCCGCGTTGGGCGTTCCGGTCAGTGTTCCGCCGGTATCTCCCCCTACGAAGATGGCTCGCCCGGCGCCTGCCACCGCCCATGCCGCGGCATACTGCGTCGCTGGTCCAAACTGGCGGATCCACGCCTGCGCGCCCGAAGGGGAGAAATACGTTACAAAGGCGTTCGCGTAGCTCAGATACCCCGTGCCGCCGAAGCGCCCGAACGTCGTACCCACCACCGCCACTCCATCGCCTGCCGCGGCCACTCCGTAGGCGTAGTCCGCAGCCGTCGAGTTCCACGTTTGCCGCCAGAGTTCCGTCGTGGCGTTATGAGCGAACTTGATCAGAAAACAAAACGTGTCACCGGGAGTGCCTCCCCCGCCAAACCCATACTGGCTGTAGCCTGTGACGTAGACGCCTGTCGAGTCCCTGGCGATGCCCCACGCCACGTTCGCGGACCCTCCAAAGTCGATTGGAGTGTTCACGACTTCCTCACCCTCCAGACTGAATTTGCGCAGGTAGGCCTTCCCCATGCCGTACCCAGCAACATAAATCCCTGTCGCGTCGCCGGTCACCGCCTTGGCGTACAGGTCCAGCATTGCGCTGTATTGCCGGTACCAAATGCGCCTTCCGCGTTCGCCGTACTTCGCGAGGTAGGCCTCGCGCCGGGAGCGGCCCTCCACCGCAACCGTTACAAACCCAACCACATAGGTGTCGCGGCCGTCCGTGTACACGCCATCCGCATCGTCCTGATTGGCGGTTCCGAACTGCCGCGCCCAGCCGAGCGGCTCTTCCAACTGCGCCTTCAGGGACAGTGCCATCAGGAGCAGGCCAGCAAGGAGCACAGAAAGTCTATTCATTTTCCGATACCTCCAACTGAGGGTAGTATACCCCCAAAGGAGGATATTCGGACTGCTTTATGTAGTGCGAAACGGTCGACGATTCCGAGCCCTTCGCCGACGCCTTAGCCCCAATACTGTTCACTTAAACGGTAGTAGCATCCCGGCTTTCTTGAAAGATGTTTTCTTGCCATCGCGTAGCGGCCTCCTCGGCCGCCAAACGATGATGTGATAATCCGATGTACCGTCCGGATGCGCCGTGATTAGATCGAAAATTGTCGACACTGCGCGATACGATGCCTAACGCCATCGCTCATCTGCCGGGGCCGCGTCAGTTGCGCTCAAACTCCCAGCTACGAAAGTCGCGGCCCTGGTCAAGTGCAGCGCCTGGTTCGGCCAGTTTGGCCGCCCGCCACACTATTGCGTCCCGAATGGTACCTGCTTGACCAGGCTCGGGTCCATCGGCGACGGCTTCGTCCGCAGATGTTTCCGCAAGAAAGCGTTGACATCCTCGAACGCCTTCCGAGCGACGGCGGGCCGCGGCGTCCGTTCCGGCGTGCTAAAAAAGGCGAACGAATGCGGTTCGCCCGGATAAGTTTTCACCTCCAGCGTCTTACCCGCCGCACGCAGTTCCGGGATCGTGATCTCCTTGTTGAACTGATTAACCCCGTTAAGGCCGGACCCCAATTTGGGCCGGTCGCCCTGAATGATAAGAATCGGGCACTTGATGCGGGCGATCTTTTCGCGGGTGAGCTTCTGATACTCCGGCGTGTAATACTTCTTGGGATCGGCGCGGATCGGTTCCGCATCCGAAGCAGTGTACACGTCGCCCTTCTTCGGGAACTGCTTGTTGTATATCCCGGTAAAGAGAAACGCCGCCGGCTCTTCCGGCACGATGGCGGCCAGGTCCGTTGCGGCCGCGACGCTGAGCGCCAGATCGCCCCCTCCGCTCGAGCCGTTGAGCACGATACTCTTCGGATCGACATACGAGAGCTTCCGGAGATGCTCGATCACCGCGAGTACGTCCTCCACCGCGTCGACCGATTGTGGATCGATATGCCGCGCGCGATACGTAATCGTCGCGACGACGTAACCGGCTGCAAGATAGCGGGAAGCCCAGGTGCCGAGCGCGATGCTCTTCATCTGCTCGGCTGGTTGGCCGCCAAGGCTCCCTGGGAACAGGACGACGGCCGGGAACGGGCCCTTGCCCGGTGGCTTCCGTAGGAAGCCAACACCCTCGTGTCCGTCCTTGGCAACCGGAGTGATCACTTCAAGCGACGCGACCTCTTCAGAAATCGCCGGGCGGGTGACGATCGGCTTTTTCTCGCTGTCCTGCGCCGCTCCGGGGAGG
>JAEUQD010000251.1 GCA_016789925.1 Bryobacterales bacterium
TCGCCCAGCCGGGCACAGAGATAAGCGAGGCAGGCGCGAACATAGCCGTTGCGAGGATTCTTCTTCACTTCTGTGTCGGCTGCCGCCAGACCGCGGAGGTTGGCCTGTTTAGACTCGGCGAGGAGATTCACTCGACGGTAGGCAACCCCCAGGTTAATCCACCAGAGATACTTTTCAGGCCAGCGGGCCAGGGCGCCGGAGAGGAGAGGGATTGCCTCCTGGTCTCTTCCCTGGAACATCAGTACAGCGCCGAGATTATTTAGCGAGTCGGGAGTTTCCCCAAGGGCGAGGGATTGCCGGAGTTCGGTCTCCGCTTCCGCGAACCGGCCCAAGTTCATATAGGCCGTGCCGAGGGTGAAGTGCGCCGCGGGCTCGTCGGGCACAAGCTCGACCTGGGCGCGGAAGTGCCTGGCGGCTTCGCTGTAGTTGCCCCGCTCGTTATAGTAGTTGCCCAATGCCTGGTGATTGCGGTGGTATTGGGGGTCGAGGGCAACGGCTTGTTTGTAAGCGGCCAGAGCCAGTTCGGCCTGGTTATTCATCTCGTAGGCCCTACCCATCCGGCGATAAGCGTCGCTGTCGGCGGGTTGGAGTTCGATGGCGCGTAGATACTCGGCCACGGCATGTTCGTACCAACCCGAGTCGGTCAACAGCAGGCCCGAGATCCGGTGAACCTCGGCGAGGTCGGGGTTGCGGAGCTCTGCTTGCCGGAACGATTCTTTGGTACGTTCGAGCCACACGGGATCGTTGAGCGTCTTGTACTTCCACCAACGCGCTTCCGCCAGCGCGGCATGCGTAAGTGGCGACTCGGGATCGAAGGTAACGGCCCGCTCCAGAAGTGTGAGCCCGGCATCCACTCCGGAGTTACGGCGAAGACGGGCGAGACCATCGAGGTAGTCCTGGCGCGCTGCCTCATTGACTTCCGCCCCGGCGAGGAGCGGAGGCAGGCGGAATGTCTGAGTGACCATGCCGGCCACGGCCACGGGAAGGTGGCGAAGTTCGCCGGGCGCATAGGAAACCCGCCACTCCCTGGCATCGACCTTGGTCCGCGCATCGGTGACGTAAGCGTGAAGAACCAACCGGTCCTTCTCCCAGTTGAAGGCGCCCCGGAACGCGTGGGTGGCTTTCGGGGGGATGGCGCCGCTTAATGGCATGACAGTCAATTTCGTTCGTGGTCCACTCTTGAGGCGAGCCAGTTGGCCGGCAATCTGCCTTGACAGGGCATCGCCCAAGGGCGCGACGTTCTTACCGGCATCCAAGGGAAGTACGGCCAGATTGACCGGCTCCTTGGGGGGGATCGGAGGAATCACAGCGAAGATAGCGATGACCGCGGCTACCGCACCTAACAGCCAGCGGCGCGTGACCGGGAACAGGGAACGCGTCACTTCAGACGCGGTGGGAAACCTGAGCGTGGGCTCCGGGTCGAGACAGCGCGTGACAGTCCGGTTCCAGGCACGGCCCAAACGGCCTCGACCGAGTTTCTTCAGAATGACGCCCAGCGCGAAGATATCGGAGGATATCGAGGGCTTGATGCCTTTCCAAAGTTCGGGCGCCATGTAGTCGAAGGCTCCACCGACGGGGCTGGAGAGCGTAGCCCATTGCGAGGAGTCAGGGCGGCGCGCGAGTCCGAAATCGGTGATGACGGCTCGCATTTCTCCGCCGGGCGAACGGGTGACGATGATGTTTGATGTTTTCAGGTCGCCATGGGTTACTTGCTGACGATGCGCTTCCGCCAAGCCCGCGCAGATCTGCCTGGCGATCTCGGCGGCTTGCCTGGGCGGCACCGGACCCGCGTCGAGCAGATCGGCAAGTGTGTGACCATCGAGATACTCCATGGTGATGAAGTCGATTGCCCCTTGGTCCGTGGATGCCGTGTGAATCTCAAAGATCTTACAGATGTTGGGGTGACTGATCTCACTCGCGTTTCGAACTTCGGGAGTCAGACGTTGAGTGAAACCAGCCTTAGCGCATTTGAGGGCGATCCTCCGGCCCAGTTTCTCGTCTACCGCTTCATAGACAATGCCCATGCCTCCCTGAGCGACTTCGCGGACGATCCGAAAGCGGTTATCGAGGAGTTGGCCAGGCTCGAAGGCGTTGGCGGCGGGCACGGGCAAACAAAAAGGATCGAGTAAGAACCCGCGCATGCGTTGTTCCCACTGTACGTATCTCCAAACCTCGTCGAAGAGGTCACCGTCTCCGGCGCACGCCGCCCGGAGATGGGATTCACCCTGGTCTGGCGGAGAGGATAACACCATCTCCACCAAGCCCATAACCATGTCATCGTCCTGCACTTTGTGCCGCACGGCCGGACTCCATTTGCTCAAAAAGCCACATTCGGGCATCCATCCACTTCCGCTGAAAGGTGCGGACCGTCATGCCAAGCGCTTCCGCCGCCTCTTCGTCGGTGAATGCGAGGAAGAATTTCATCTCAACGATGGTGCACCAGTCGGGCTGCTCGGTCTCAAGTTTCTTCAACAACGCGTCAATAGTTAGCGCCAAGTCCACCTGCGAATATTTAGCGAAGGCAGATTCGTCGAAGCCCTCGATAGTGACGAACTCGACCAGATTCCGCCGGCGTCCAACGTCGATTAAGTACTGGCGCATCGCGCGGCTGGCAACGGCAAAAAAATGGCGGCGGCTTTCCCAGTTACGATCCCTGGCATTGACCAGCCGCAAATAGATTTCATTCACCAACGCCGTCGGCTGCACGGAATGATCACGGCGCTCACCGGCCATCAGGTAATGGGCGAGCCGGCGAAGGTCTGGAAGAACGAGCGAAAAGAGCTGGTCCTCGGCGCCGGGAACTCTATCCCGCCACTGCTGAAGGAGCACGGTGATTTCGTGTTTTTCCGGCAAGCGTAACTCTTGTGTGGCTGGATTATATCGCATAACATGCAATCGTGCGCGAGAAAAATGCCGGCAGCAGCGCGCCGCGTTCATCATGCTGCTGCCGGCCGGCCTGAACAGTGGCCGGAGTTACTTTCGTTGAATCCTCACCGCCGCGACTTGTACAGCGGCAGAACGGCTAATCAGTTCTTTTTCACGTTTTCCCATCGGGAGGATGAGCCCCTTGGTAGATTCGGGCACCCACAGTTTGGTGAGAAAGTTCTCGCCGTTGTAGCGGTTGAACTCCAGAATGCCCTCCGTCCTCTGTATCTTGCGTTCTGTTGGAGTCGTCAAGTAAATCGCCGAAGGGGCACCAGCCCGATTGCGGATCCGAACCAACCCGCGGTCTTCGAAGACGACATAGACACCGGCGGGCAGGTGAACCTCACCCATCCGGAATTCGAAAGGAACATTGGCCTGCAGCACGACCGATTCGGCATTCAGGCAGAAACAAGCTAGCAGGGTGAGCAGCGTAGCAGTCGCAATTCGTGACATTGTTTTCTCCTCGAAGCGTTGCTGGTTTTTCGAACCAGATTCTTGCCGCTTCGTAGGAGAAAGCGAACGAAGACGGAAAGTCCGCCAAAAAAGTCAGGAAGACAGTGCTTCGCGAAGGCGGCGGGCGACGACTTCGGCCTCGCCGGGTTGCATCATGGTGGTGGCGATTTCGATGTAGTTGGGAAAGGGGATGGGGACGACTTCGATGCTGGGGTCGCCTTCGCGGAGCTTTTGCATTAATTGACGGGGCGTGAGTTTGCGGGCGGCGGGATCCCAGGAGACGCGGAGGTGGGGCGTCTGGTTGGCGATCTTGGGAGTGAAGGGTTCGGCTTTCACGCTGGGGATGCCGGAGACCGACTTTCGAATGAGTTCGACGCGGCGGTCCCATTCGCGATAGAGGGACGTCTGGTCTTCCTTGAGGAAGAGTTCCAGGGCGACCATCATGCCGACCATCTCCTCTTTGTTGACCTTGCAACAGCGGGCGATGGTGTCGCTGTTGGGGGGCGAATTGAGGCGGGCCGCGGCGATGAGGTCGGGGCGTCCGGCGAGGATGCCGGCGGACTGGGGTCCGCGGATCCCCTTGCCGCCAGAGACGCAGGTGAGGTCGAAGCCGAGGCGGATGGGTTTGAGCAGGTTTTCGACGGGAGGCACGTCGGCTGCGGCGTCGTTGAAGGTAGGGATGTTGCGCTGCTTGCCGATTTGGATGAACTCCTCCATGCGAACCTGGCCGTCGCCGTCGGCCTTGTTGAGGTAGAGGAGCATGGCGGTCTGCGGTCCGATGGCGTTGAGGAGTTGCTCGCGGGTTTCCACTTCGATGAGTTTGATGCCGGTGTTGCGCACCAGGTGGTCGTAGGGGAAACGATGCGATTTCTGGACGAGGACCTCGCGGCGGGGTCCGGGAAGGTCGGGGATGGTCTTGATGAGATCGGGGTTGTTTCCGGTGAGCACGCCGGCGGTACCGGCGAGGAGGGCGGCGGCAGCGCCGGAGGTGACCATCGCGGCAGGAGCGCCGAGCATTTGGGCAATGCGCTTGCCGACGGCGTCGTTAAGTTCGTCGAGGCGGACGAAGCGATGCGACATGGCTTCGATGGCCTGAACGGTTTCCGGGCGCATGAGGGTGGCGGTGAACATGGTATATGCGCCGGCGGCATTGATGATGGGACGGACACCGAGTTCCTTGAGGAAGTCGCGCTTGGCGGGAGCGGCGGCGGGGAGAGCAGGGGCGGCGGCAAGGACGGCGGCCGATTGAAGGAGGCGGCGGCGGTCGCGGGAGGT
>JAEUQD010000221.1 GCA_016789925.1 Bryobacterales bacterium
GCGCCCGTTGGGCGTCAGGGCGAACGCCGCGGTGTTGAACCAACGCTGATACGTCCGCTGATCGCCAGGGAGATTGGCAATCTGGCCGAGGACGGAATCCGGACGCGAACCCACGCCGGTACCGGTGGTGTCGATGCCATAGGCGATATCGGCCGGGAAGCCGCTCTGCCCGACGATGATGGTGGACAGTTGCCAGCCTCCCAACGTCGACCGCAGGAACGGGTGCGCGGCCGCGAAGAGCGGCACGTCGTAGACCACGGACTGGACGAAGCGCTGCGTGACGTCCATGCCACAGAGGGATCGCTCATTGGTCATGTCGTAGATGTTCTGGATGCCGCCAATGTAGGAACCGCCGCCGATGTCCGCTCCGATGTCGCTGGGTCCGGAGATGCACTTGGACCACGTGTAGGCAGTTAAAGCCGTGAGGCCGCGGGCCATGCGGCGATCGATTCGCACCTGCAAGGAATGATAGGTGGAATTGCCGATCGACTTATCGCCCTGGATGGCCCGGGTAAACGCGGTGTTGGGCCGCCGCGCGTTGATCGAGGCCAGCCCGGGTGTCGTAGGATTCACGACCTGGAATGGCCGGTTCATCGCCGGCAGGGTGACGCTGAGCCGGGTTCCCTTGGACCCGACATATCCCGCATCGACCAGGAAGCCCAGCGGCGTTTGCTTCTGCACGGTGAAGTTCCACTGCTGAATATAGGCGTCGCGGTAGTCGGGGTCGTTGGAGGGGACGGCGTTCAGTTCGAGCCCGGGCGTCCCGGCCGTCTTGAAGGGGTCGTTGAAGAATACGTCGGGCCTGCCCGCCGGCGCACCGTCGACGGCAAAGCTGCTGGTGGCCTGCGAGGACTCGGTCATGCCGAACGGCGCGTTCGGATGGAGGTGGTTGTAATAGATGCCGTATCCGCCGCGCACGACGGCGTTCTGCACGAAATTCGGCCGCCAGGCGAAGCCCACGCGGGGTCCGAAGTTGTTCTTGTCGCTTTGGACCATGCGTCCGTACTTCGCCGTCGCCGGCGTGACAAGACGGGTCACGAACAGGCCGTTCTGCTCGATGTTGGTCATACGGCCCTTGGAGTCGAACAGAGGTTGCAGGTAGTCGTAGCGGACGCCGAGGTTCAGCGTGAGCCGCTGCGTCACTTTCCAGTCGTCCTGCACGTAGTAGCTCTGCCAGAGGGCCCACAAGTCGGTGTTGGTGTGGAGTGGGTTGATCTCGGCGCGTTTGACGTATCCGAGCATGAAATCGGCCAGGGACGAGCCCGTGTAGGTACCGTCGAACCGGAACGACCCGCGCGGGTTGCGCGCCTGCTCAAATGTAAATCCGCGGCGCACCATGTCAGCGCCAACCTTAATGAAGTGTTTGCCGCGTTGGATGGAGACGATGTCGTTGAAGTTGTAGACGGCGTTGGCGCGCACTCGGGGGCCGATCTGGCGCTGGAGGTCGAACACGCTGTAGCCTCCGTCGGCTCCGGCGGTGATGGCGACGCTCGGGGGACCGAAGTCCACGGGAAGCCGGGACACCAGGGGGAGCTTCATTTCGCCCGCGATATCCAATTCCTTCTTGCCGGTGGTGCCGAAGATCTCGTCCTCGGTCATGTCGTTCCAGCCGAAGCGGAACTCATTCACGATAGTTGGCGAGAAGGTCCTGGTATAGGTGCCAGCCAGGTTCTGGGTTCGCGCGTCGTTGTCGCGGACGTCGTTCCCCCAGTAGGGCGTACCTTTCTCCTTGGTCGAGTTCCAGACGTAGCGGAACGCCAGCGCATCCTTCATTGACAGGTTGTGGTCGATCCGGTAGGTGTAGGTGTCCTGGGTGGCTACGGCGCTAAGCGGGGTGTTGATGTAGTTGAATGTGCCAACGCGGGTGTTCGGCTGGGGCGTGTACTTCAGGAAAGTGGTTGCCTGCTCACTGAGGAACTGCTTGGGGATCTGATTGTTCACGATGCCGATATTGAGGGGATCGCGCAGCACGATCTTCTGGCCGGTTCGCGCATCCACCAGGTTGCTGAAATCGCCGTTGCGCATCTCCGCCGGCGGCACGATGCGGTAGCCCGCCGCCGCGCCGGAAGCCAGCCGCCCGCTCTCCCAGTTGAAGAAGAAGAAGGTCTTGTCGCGCCCGTTGTAAATCTTCGGAATCGCCACCGGACCGCCCACGTTCGCCCCGAATTGATTCCGGTTCAACCGCGGCGAGACGGCGTCCTTCTGTGCAATCGCGTCATAGGTCTGCGTCAGCGCGTCGTTCCGGTTAAACGCCCAGAGCGTACCCCTGATCTGGTTCCCGCCCCGCTTGGTCAGAATGCTCACCTGGCCGCCAGGCGACGCGCCGTACTCGGCCGAGTAGGTGGATGTCTCGACCCGGAACTCGGCCAGCGAGTCCACTGAAAGCGCGAAGGGGTAGCTGAAGGCGTCGTAGTCCATAAACTCGACGCCATCTAAATAGAAGCGGTTGTTGGTGTCCCTCGCGCCATTGGCCGACATCGCCGTGCCGCCGAAACTTCGCGAGGTCTCCCCAATCGATCCGCGGCCGCGGCGCACGGTGATGGACCCCGGCGTTCCCGGGTTCACGCCCGGCACCAGTTGTGCCAGTTGAACGAAGTTCCGGCCGTTCAACGGGAGATCTACGATTTTCGACGAGTCGATGACCGCACCCACCGTGGACGCCTCGGTCTGGAGCGCCGCCGCCGATGCCGAGACGCTCAACGTTTCGGTGACCGCTCCCAACTCCATCCGGAGATCGACGCGGGCAGTCTGGCCAACCTGGAGTTCGAAAGCTTCGACCTGGTTGGTGCGGAATCCCCCCGCCGCCGCGGTGAGCGTGAAGCGTCCCGCCGGAAGGAAGGGCAGCGTGTAGTTGCCGCTGAAGTCAGTCTGCGTCTCGCGTACGACGTTCGTCGACAGGTTGCGCAGCTTGACGGCGACCTTCGCGAGGGCTGCGCCGCTGGGGTCGGTGGCCGTTCCGACAACCGTCGCGCTGGTCTGTTGTGGCCACGCCACAGTGCCGGACATGGCAGCAAGGGCGACTAGGCAGGCTAATGGTCGAAGCATCATCATGGACAACTCCTCTTCGGCTCACAATGCGCCTGACAGGACCAGGCAGGCAAGTGAATTCACCGCGAATTCACCGTGAGGACTTCCGGTTAATTGATTGATGAATCGAGTGTTAGAACACTCAAGTGGCCGGTGGTAGAATCGCACCATATGCACCCGCCGGAGGCGGTTCGACCGCCAGTCTCCCAGCCGGGGCCGCCACTGTCGAACGCAGAGTTGTGGGGTCTGGCCGAGCGGATTTGCGCCTCGCCGCACTTCAACCGCTCATCGAGGCTGCGGGAACTCCTCCGCTTTCTCTGCCGCCGGGCCTGGGACGACGGTGTCGAAGAGATCAAGGAGCACGAAATCGGTGTGGCGGTGTTTGAGCGCGGGCCGCAGTTTGACTCATCGCACGACACGCTGGTCCGCGTCCAGGCATCGCAGCTCCGCAAGCGCCTCGAACGGTACTTCGCCGAAGAGGGGGCGGACGAGCGGTATGTGCTGGAGATTCCCCGCGGTTCCTATGCCCCGATCGTCACTGCTCGCGGAGGGGTAGTGCTGGCCGAGGAAACGATCGCTGTTCCCGCGCCATCGCCAGGACGGCCGTGGATCATCCCCGTACTGGCTACGCTCTGCCTCGCACTGGCGGCGACCTGCGTCTGGCTGATCCTGCGCCCGGTGCGGCCACCCGTCAGCGACCCTTCTGTCCAGCTCTTCTGGAACACGTTCGCCGCGAACGGCCGGGAGAACTACGTCGTTCTCGCGGACTCTGCGATCGCCGCCGTGCAGGATGCGCTCCGCCGCCCGATCGGACTCGATGAGTACGTGCGCCGGTCGTATGAAAAGGACCTCGACCGGCAACCCGTTTCACCCGAATACCGGAATCTCGTGCGGTATCTCATGGCCCGCCGCTATACGTCGCTCGCCGATGTTCTTGTTGTCCGGCAGATTGCGCAATCGCGGCTGCTCGATCCGGCCCGCACCGCCGTGGTTTACGCGCGCGACCACAACGTCCGCGCCTTTCAGGCCGGCAACAATATTCTGATCGGATCGCAGCGCGCCATCCCGTGGGTCCACCTCTTTGACGAGAGGATGGACTTCCATATCTCCGACCGGCCGGCCGATTTCAACCTGGAGCAGGATGCGGCGTCGAGCCGCCGCCGGGTTGAGAACCGGCGCCCCAAGGCCGGAGAGCCCACGGTGTTCGAGAGCGACCCGCGCGGTCCGGAAGGGTCCGAGGGATTCTCCCTGATCGCCTACCTCCCCAACTTGAGCGGGACGGGCAACACTCTCATCCTGGCCGGAACCGACATGTCCGGGACCGAGGCGGCGGGCACGCTGCTGACGACCGAGAGATTCCTGGCCGACCTTCTCGGCCGCCTCCCACGCGGCCCGAGGGGGGCAGTCCCTCACTTTGAAGTTTTGCTCAAGACCCGCCAGGTGGAAAACACCAACCACGGTTTCCGGATCGCCGCACTCCATATCCATTAGGACAAGGCGTCAACGCGGCGGGGGCAGGTACTTCTTTGGGATTTCGCAGGCGGAAGTTCCAAACCATGACGCCACGCGAAGCTGCGCGGTCATGTGGATGAGGGTGTGAGCCTCGCGCTGGGATAAACCATAGCCGGTTTGCAGCCAGGCTGCCATTTCGCTGATGGCTTCGCGGAAGCCGCGTTCAAGGGCGCCGGGTGTTGCGCCGAGGGTGACAATGTAGTCGGCCCGTTCCACCCGGGGCCAGGTAATTGACTGCCGCTTGCGGAGGTTGACGGTGAACTGGACGTCCATGGACGTTTCGGTCCCCTGGCCGATGAGTTCCCCATCGCCGAAACCGGCGTGACCGTCGCCCAAAAGAAGGTAAGCGCCGCGTTCGAAGACAGGCAAGTGTACGACGGCGCCCTCGCCAATGGCGTTGTAGTCGAGGTTGCCGCCGTAGCGTCCCATGGGGCCGGAGGAGATCGCCTGTTTCAGGGGCGGAGCGACGCCGACGCAACCCACGGAAGGTTGGGCGGGGAATTCGAGTTTCACCTTGTCGCCTAACGGCTGGGAAGGGCGCATCATCCCGGAGGGTGGTTCGAGCATCCATTTGAGGGCGTTGCGCCGGCCGGGCTGGAGCCACTCGTCGCAGCAGAGGGCGGATTCGAGGCCTTCGATGCGGTTAGGGGCCAGGGCATCGGTGGTAATGCGCACTCCGTTCCAACCCCAGTCGCGGTTCAAGCGCACGCGGTCGAGGCGGATGAGGAGGGTATCGCCAGGCTCCGCGCCTTCGATGTAGAACGGACCCGTGAGCACGTTGTCTCCGTCGTGGATGAGCTTGCCGGTTTCGTCACGGCCGCGCGAGTCGAGGAGCTTGGTGACTACCGTGTCGCCCGCGCGGATGCGCGCCACCGGTTCATGGGCCGCGAAGGTTTCGTAGTAGCGGTTAGGCTTGACGGTGACGGTTTCGGCGAGAGCCGCCGTGGCCAGCAGGAGAAAGCAGGCGTTGCGTTTCATCATGGGAGCGTCAACCATTATCAACCTGATTTATCGCGAATATTTTCTAGTCGGCGGTTGTCGGAGGTGAGACCATAACAGGATGTTCCGCGCTTGTTTGCTGTTCGCCGTCCTGGCCGCTCACGCCCAGGATTCGGTGGTTGTCCTGAAGGCAGCCCGAATGTTCGACGGGAAGTCGAATCAACTGACGTCGCCCGGATTGATTGTGGTGCGGGGCCGGACGATCGAAGCCGTTGGGGGGACCGCGCCGGCCGGAACACGCGTGGTCGACCTGGGCGACGCCACCTTGCTGCCCGGGTTCATGGACGCCCACACGCATCTGGCCTACTCAGCCACGGGTGGCGCCGAACGCGCACTGACGCGGCTGCAGTTGAACACCTCGGAGGTCGCGCTGGAGGCGGCGGTGTACGCCAAAACGACGCTGCTGGCCGGTTTCACTACCGTGCGCGACCTCGGCTCGCGCGATTTCGTCGACATCGGATTGCGCAATGCCATCAACCGGGGCCTCACGCCTGGGCCGCGCATCCTGGCCGCTGTGAAGTCGATAGGCTCCAGCGGCGGCCACTGCGACCCCACCAACTCCTTCCGTCAAGGACTGTTTGAGGAGCCCGGGCCGGACCGCGGCATCATCAACTCCCCCGACGACGCTCGGCGCGCCGTCCGTTTGAACATCAAGTACGGCGCCGACGTCTTGAAGGTGTGCGCTACCGGCGGCGTAATGTCGCTTAACGACGACGTGGACTCGCCGCAAGTAACTCAGGCCGAGTTGGACGCGTTGGTGGACGAGACGCATGCCAGGAACAAGAAGATCGCTGCCCACGCCCATGGGGCGGAAGGCGCCAAACGCGCAATTCGGGCAGGAATCGACTCGATCGAGCATGGCTCGTTTCTGGACGACGAAGCCCTGGCGATGATGAAGCAGCAGGGCACGTTCCTGGTTCCGACGCTGATGGCACCCCACGACCTGGGAAGCCGACTCGACCGTCTGGACCCCCGGCAAGCCGCCAAAGCGCGCCGGGCCATCGATTCCATCAATGTCACGTTTCAGCGCGCTTTGAAGGCTGGAGTGCGCATCGCCTTCGGTACCGACTCGGGCGTCTACGCACATGGCAAGAACCCCGGTGAATTCGCGCTCATGGTGGGGCTGGGCATGAAGCCGATCGACGCCTTGAAGGCGGCCACATCGGTGGACGCCGAGCTATTCGGTGTCGGTTCGCGCGTTGGAACGCTGGAGGTGGGCAAACTGGCCGATATCGTCGCCGTGCCGGGCGACCCGGTGACGAATATCCGCGCCACGGAGCGTGTCTTCTTCGTGATGAAAGAGGGTGTTATCGCCCACCACGCCCAGCGGTAATTGCCACCAGAATCTCGAATTGATTGGCGTTGTTGCGGATGAACCCGCCGGGTCCGGCGCCATCGATGGTGCGGCGGGTCACGCGCGTGTAGCGCAACTCGGGCGAAAACCGGAACCATCCCTTGCGCCAGGATGTGCCCGCGCCGGCGACCACGCCCAAGCCGTTGCGGCGCTCCAACTGGCCAACCGACTCCGAAACGCCTTCGCCCACATAGGCCTGGCGGTCGAACAGACCGCGGCGAGTGGAACGGTACCGCTCAGTTTCGTCCACAATGCGGCTGAGCGCCATGCCGCCGCCCACGATCAGGTGATGCCAGCGGTAGCGCACCTGGACCGGAAATCGCCACTGCCCGGCGCGGACCCACGTTTCCATCGCCCACGCCCCCGACGACGGCGTGTTAATGATCGCCAGTGCGGACTCGTAGCCCAGCCGGCTATAGAGGGCATCCACCTGCAGTTGGAAGCCGCGCCACAAACCCAAGCCCACTGTGGGGCCCACGGTATAGCGACGTTCCGCGCTCTGGAACCCCGTGAAGGGAATCTGGACGCCGTAGACCAGCGAGGTGGCCGGTCCGGATTCGGTTGCCAGGCTGTGCGTCAACGGCAGACCGCCGCGCACGCCCACTTCCCATTGCCAGCTTGCAAGCAGGAGGATCAGGCAAACCATGCCCACAGGCCAGCAATTGACCCGCCAACCACGACCGTGTAGGCGACTTCGCTACTCCGCCCTTGCAATCCGCGGCCCCAGTCCACCGCCAGCCCCTGCGCCTCCGCCTGCTGATGTGCCGTCATTCGACTCACCAGGAACATCAGCCCGACACACACGATGAAGACGATGACGCTGAAGTTCAGAAAGCTGAAGGCGACCACCGAGTTCAAGGGTCCGAGATCCCACTGGAATGCGTTGCGCAGGATGTCGAGCGTGAAGCGGGCAGCGCCAACCAGGCCGCCGAACACGAGCGTTGTAAACGCCGCTTGCGCCGTCGCACCCCGCCACAGGATTCCCACCAGAAAAGTCGCCGTGATCGGTGCACCCACATAGGCCTGCACGCTTTGCAAGTACTGGTAGACCTCGTTGTTCAAATGGCGAATGAAGGGAATCCACGCGATCGACAGCGCGACAATGGCCGCTGTCGTCAAGCGGCCTACGAGCACGAGGCGCGCTTCGCTCGCTTGCGGACGCATCTTTTTGTACACGTCCATGGTGATCAGCGTCGAGCAGGAGTTGAATACGGAACTTAACGACGACATCAGCGCCGCCAGCAGCGCCGCGACCATCAGCCCTTTCAACCCGGGCGGCATCAGGCGCAGCACCAGCAGGGGATAGGCGTTATCGCCGGTGACCTCGGCGGGCCACAGCGCCTTGGCGATCAGGCCGGGAAGCACCAGAATGAACACGGGCAGGATCTTCAGACCCGCGCAAAAGAATGCCCCCTTGCGCGCCTGGTGAACGTCGGGCGCGGAGAGCGTTTTCTGTACAATCACCTGGTCGGTACACCAGTACCAGATGCCGAGAATCAGGGTGCCAAAGATGGTGCCCGGCCACGGATAGGCGGCATCGCCGGCAGGCTTCACCATGTGGAAGAATTCGGGTGGCAATTTGGCGCGCAACCCTTCGAATCCGCCGGCTTCATTGAGTCCGAGCAGCGTCAACACCACCGCCCCGCCGATCAGGATGAACGCCTGAACCAGATCGGTATAGATGACGGCGGCCAGGCCACCAGCCACCGTATAGACGCCCGTCGCCACAACCAGCAAAATAGCGGTTGTGAGATAGTCCCAACCGAAAACTTCGCGGATCAGAATGCCGCCGGCAAACAGGGCCACCGAAATCTTCGTGAAGATGTAGGCAAAGATCGACACCCAGGTGAGATAGGCCCGGCAGCGCGCGTTGAACCGCCGTTCGAGGAATTCGGGCATCGTAAAGACGCGGCTCTGGAGGTAGTGGGGAACAAACAGCCAGCCCAACAGGAACAGGCAGAAACTCGCCGACCATTCGTAGCAGCCCACGGCCAGTCCCGTCGATGCGCCGGAGCCGGCCAACCCAATAAAGTGCTCGCTGCCGATGTTCGTAGCGAACAGCGATGCGCCGATAGCGAACCACCCAACGTGTTGGCCTGCGAGAAAATAGTCCCGCGAAGTCCGTTCCTTGCGCGAGTGGTAGAAACCCACCGCGAAGATCACCACAAAATAGAGCGCTAGAATTGCGTTGTCCAACATGGAGCGTTCTGTAGACTATACAACGACGATCACCCGGCGCGGCTTTCTCGGCGCGGCCGGCGCCGCGCTGCTGCCCGGGCAGACGCGAAAACCCAATATCCTGTTGATCCTCGCCGACGATCTGGGCTACGGGAATCTCGGCTGCTATGGCCAGCGCCAGATTGAGACGCCGAACCTGGACCGCATGGCGGCGGAAGGAATGCGGTTTACCGACGCCTATGCCGGATCGACGGTGTGCGCTCCCTCCCGTTGCTGCCTGATGACCGGGTATCACACCGGCCACGCGCGCACCCGGGGCAACAAGTACCCCGACCTTCCGCTGCGGCCCCAGGACATTACCGTCACCGAGTTGTTGAAAAAAGCCGGTTACCGCACAGGCCTGTTCGGCAAGTGGTCGCTGGGTCAGTTAGGATCAACCGGTTATCCGACCCGCAAGGGGTTTGACGAATGGTTCGGATTCTTCTCCCAAACGCACGCCCATAACTACTACCCGGAACACCTCCTGGATAATGAAACCGCGTGGATCGCCCGCGGCAATACGGGCACGCAGCACAAGGACTACGCCCACGATCTGTTCACCGAACGCGGCCTCGGTTTTCTGAATCGGGGCGGAGACCAGCCGTTCTTTCTGAAGCTGGCCTATACCATCCCCCACGCGAATAACGAGTTGGGCCGCGACACCGGCAACGGGATGGAGGTGCCCTCGCTAGATCCCTATGCCGGCAGGAACTGGCCCGCCCAGGAGAAAGCGTTCGCGGCCATGGTGACGCGGATGGACCGCGACATCGGGCGGCTGATGAGCACCCTTCAGGCCACCGGACAGGACCGCAACACGCTGGTGATTTTCTCTTCCGACAACGGGCCGCACCGCGAGGGCGGACATAACCCGGATTTCTTCGATGACAACGGTCCGCTGCGCGGCATCAAGCGCGACCTCTACGAAGGCGGCATTCGCGTTCCGTTCCTGGCACGCTGGCCCGGTGTGATTGCGCCAGGCTCGGTGAGCAACCATCCGATTGCATTCTGGGATTTTCTCCCCACCGCCTGCGAACTGGCGCAAGTGGACGCGCCGGCGGGAATCGACGGACTGTCGTTTGCCCCTATCCTCCGTGGACAAAGCGCCCGCCGACACGACTACCTCTACTGGGAGTTCCACGAGCGTGGCTTCGCCCAAGCCGTCCGGCAGGGCGACTGGAAGGCCGTTCGCGGCCACCCTTCCAAACCAACCGAGCTTTTCAATCTCAGCGACGATCTCGGCGAAACCCGCAACCTCGCCGGCGAGCAACCGCAGGTCACTGCCAGGCTGGAAAAGCTGTTTGCGGCCGCCCGCACCGACTCTCCGGACTGGCCGGTCAAGGCGTAAGCGATGTCAGGGCTTCCCCCAACCTGGACCGCCGTCGCCGAGGCTCTGCTGATCGGTCTGCTCATAGGAGTCCAACGCGAAACGGTCCAGGGCGATCGCCGGCCTGGTCTCCGCGACTTCCTCGTGATCGCGCTCGCCGGAGCCCTCTGCGGACTCCTCCAGCAACCGGCCCTCACGGTGGCAGCCCTGGCAGCCATCGTTGTCTTCACCACCATCTACTATTTGCGAGCCACCGAACGGGGCGGAATTACTACCGAGTTCGTCGTTTTGGCCACGTTCCTTCTCTGCTACCTCACCACCGCTCCCGACCTGAACGGACCACCTCTGGCCATCGCCCTCACCATCGGCTTGGTCTTTGCCCTGGAAACGAAATCCCAACTTCACCGGTTTGTCCGCGAGTCGCTCACGCAATTCGAGTTTCGCGACACCCTCCGCTTTCTGGCGATCATCTTCATCATCTATCCCCTTCTGCCCGAAGGGGCCTACGGTCCCTACGAGTTCTTCAGCCCGCGCCGCGTGTGGCTGTTCGTGATCCTGGTTTCGTCCATCTCCTACCTCGGCTACTTTTCCCAAAAACTCCTCGGACCTGACCGTGGACTGGTGCTGACAGCCATATTTGGCGGACTGGCTTCGACTACGGCGGCAACCGCGGCTCTGGCGCGGAACTATCGGGAAGATCCCGAGAGGCTGACTGTTTACTGGCAGGCTGCCGCTCTCGCCAACGCGATTCAATTTCCCCGGATCTGGGCCATTTTGCTCGTGGTCAATGCCGGCCTGGCTGCCCGCCTCCTGCCGGTACTGGCGGTCATGACGGCGATTGGAATCATCAAGGTATTGCTGCTGGCGCGTCTGGCGCCGGCGGAAGCCGGCCAACCCGCCCCCAAAGTCCACTTGGGCAACCCCTTTCGCCTGGCCCCGGCCCTCCGTTTCGGCGCTCTCTTTGCCGTCATCCAGTTGGGCAGCCGTTGGGCCTACTCGATCGTTGGATCCGCTTCGGCATTCACCACTGTTGTGGCCGGCGCCCTGGATGTCGATGCCATCGCTTTATCCCTGGCGGAGTTCAATATCGAGGGCCGGTTATCCCCCGATGATGCGCTGGTGGGTATTCTCCTCGCGTTGACGGCCAATGCCGCTGTCAAAACAGGGATAGCCTGGTTCGGAGGCGGGCCCAGCTTCGCTCTTCGCCTGGCCTCGTCGTTCCTGTTGATGTTGCTCACCGGCGCTGGTGTATTGAGTTTTCTTCTCTAACTCAGCAAGCCACCCCATTTCGGTCTATTTAATCTCCCCGAAATCGCCGATATACGTAATTGGCAGTACCTATGAGCGCCGAAGCAACCTGGACCGCGCCGGTGTCGGACATCCGAAAACTGAACGATTATTCGGAGTATGACTACCTGAAAGGTCAGTTCCTGGCCAGTCTGAGCCATGAATTACGGACACCACTCAACGGCGTAGTGGGCATGTCGGAGTTGCTGCTGGAATGTGACCTGGACGAAGAACAACTCGAATATGTCCAGATTCTCCGCGAGTGTGCGGGCCAGTTGTCCGAGACCTTGAGTTCTGTGCTGGATTACGCCGCTCTCTCCGCCGGCGACTTTGCAGTCGAAGAAACCGAATTCCACTTCGAGAGTCTACTCGAGTCCGTGTGCGCGGATACGCGGTCTCGCGCCGAGGCGAAGGGCCTGCTGCTGGTCACCGATTGGGACCGGAATCTGCCGGAAACGCTGATTGGTGACGAGCGCTATCTGCGCCAGCTTCTTGTTCACCTGTTGCGCAATGCCGTCAAGTTCACACCCCAGGGGCATGTCGAGTTCAAAGTCCGTCTGGAGCCCACCCACAGCACACGGGTCCTCCTCCTGGCATCGGTGCAAGACACCGGAATCGGAATCCCGCCAGAAAAATTGAAGCTGATTTTCGAGTCGTTTCGCCAACTCGACAGCGGCCTGGCGCGCAGCTACAACGGCTTGGGACTGGGCTTGGCGCTCGCAGAAAAGATCACCCAATTGTTGCGTGGGGAAATCAAGGTCGATAGTACGCCGGGGCTCGGTAGCACGTTTTCGGTCCGCATTCCGTTTCGGGTGCCCGTCTCCGCTCTGGGCCCTCAACTCATGACGGCTTCGGACGGCGATCCCACCCGCGTCTCGGGTATTCGGCGCGTGCTCGTCGTGGATGACAACCAGATCGCCCAACAAGTAGTGGGCCGTATCCTCGAACGCGCCCACTACGATGTGAGCTATGCGTCCCGGGGCGCCGATGCCTTGGACTTGTTGGCCGGCGAGCAGTTCGATCTTGTCCTCGTGGACCTTCAGATGCCCGAGATGGACGGATTTGAGGTGTGCCGGCGACTACGCCAAATCCCCGGCTACCAGTCGATTCCGGTCTTTGCCTTAAGCAACAGCTCCTCCGACCAGGACCGCCGTTTCTCCCAGGAACTCGGCCTGCAAGGATTCATGGTCAAGCCGATTCGAAAACAGGAATTGCTGGACTCCCTGCGCCGCTACCTGCCATAGCCGGTAGTACCTGTCTGGTCCGCGAACGCACCCACCCGATCCGGTCCGCCTCT
>JAEUQD010000245.1 GCA_016789925.1 Bryobacterales bacterium
AGCGCCAAACTCGCCAGCCGCACCGTCTCCTCCGTCGAACTGACACAGGCGAGTCTTCAGGCGATCGGCCAGCGCAAGGATCTGAACGCGTTTCTCGCCATGATGGAAGAGCGTGCCCTGGTGCAGGCCCGCGCCATGGACACCGAGCGCGCGCAGGGCAATGTTCGCGGTCCGCTGCACGGCGTTCCGGTGGCGGTGAAAGACGTCTTCTGCACCGCAGGCACCGCAACCACTTGTGGTTCGCGGCTGTTTGCGGACCATGTGCCCAACTACGACGCCGCGGTCGTTGAAAAGCTGGAAGCGGCGGGCGCGGTGATCGTCGGCAAGACCCATATGCACGAATTGGCCTATGGTGTCACGTCGAACAACCCTCATTTCGGTCCGGTGCGCAATCCCCACGACCTCAACCGCATTCCCGGCGGGTCATCGGGAGGTTCCGCCGCGGCCGTTGCCGCAGACCTGGTCTTTATGGCGATGGGCACGGACACCGGGGGATCCATCCGCTTGCCCGCCGCCTACTGCGGTACAGTCGGCATCAAACCCACCACCGGCCGCGTGAGCCGGTACGGTGTGCTGCCGTTGGATTTCACGCTCGACCACATGGGTCCGCTCACCCGCTCCGTCCGCGATGCCGCCATTGTGCTGCAGGTGCTGGCCGGTTACGACCCGCGTGACGACTCATCCAGCCGTATGCCGGTCGACCATTACGATCCGGGCGACCATCCCTCCATCGAGGGAGTCCGCATCGGTGTACCCGAGAACTTCTACTTCGAGCGGATCGAGCCCGATATCGAGCGCGACGTACGCGGCGCGATCGCCATCGCGGAACGTCTGGGTGCGCGCATTGTCCCCGTCCGTGTTCCCGATATCGCGGGATTGAACGCCACCAGCCGCATCGTCCTCTGCGCCGAAGCCTCGTCGGCCCTGCTCCCGTACCTGCATCGCCGCGACGAAATCGGTCCCGATACGCTGGCTCTCCTCGACCAGGGACGCCTTCTGCCCGCGACCGACTACATCAACGCACAGCGTGTCCGGCGCGCCTTCCAACAGGAGTTCGCGCAAGTGTGGAAAGAGGTCGATTTCCTGATCACACCGGTGGCCCCGAACGTTGCGCCGCTCATCGGCCAGACCACGGTCGACATTGGCGGCGTCGCCGAAGACGTCCGGCTGGCCGCCACGCGCTTCTCTCGCGGCATCAACATGCTCGGCTGGCCCGCGCTCGCTCTGCCTACCGGCAAGGCACAGAACGGGATGCCGACCAGTGCTCAGATTATCGGCAGACCCTGGGATGAAGCCGGCATCTTCCGCCTCGCCCGCGTGATCGAAGCCGCGGGTTAGGCGACGGCAAATCCGGCCTGACCCAGCTCGGCGCGAAGGCGAATCTCTTCTTCCCCAGTAAGAGCCCGGCGGGGCGGCACGCAGCAACCGCAATCGATGCCCCGCCACGTGAGAATTCGCTTCAGGGCCGGGAAAAGCGGGTATTGCAGCACGATACTGATGAGCACATTGATCCGGTCCTGCACGCGGCGAGCCTCGGTCCAATCGCCGGAGTGCGCCGCTTGATAGAGTTGAACAAAGAGCGCGGGCTCGATGTTGTAGAAGCTGCCGATGCCGCCATCAGCGCCCATCAGCAGGCCTGGAGTCAGAACCTCGTCATGACCGTTCATGACAATCTTGCCGAGCGCCTTCGCGCGCGCCAGCGTGTATAGATCGAAGCTTGTGAATTTTACTCCTGCCACGCCAGGAATGCGGCAGAGCCGCTCGATGTGCGCGAAGGTCGAGACCGCGGGCGACGCCGCGGGAAAGAAGTAGAGCAGCAGCGGCAGGGCCGTCGCCCCGGCGAGTTGGGCATAGTAGCCTTCGATCTCGTCGAGTGTGTAAGCTCCGGGGGGAACCAGGCTGCTCACCGCGTGAGCCCCTGTCTTTTCGGCGTGACGCGCCAGCCTGACGGCCGCCGCGGTGGACGGCGCACCCGTGTGAACGATCACGGTACGGCCCGGCGGCGACATCCGCACCACCGCGGCCGTCAACTCTTCACGAAGCTCCAGGGAAAGAACCAGACCTTCCCCGGTGCTGCCGGCCACATAGACACCCTGGCAGCCCGCCGCATAGATAGCGGCGAGCAGATCGCCGAGCGAGTCTTGATTCAGTTTCCCCGAAGAAGACAACGGGGTGAGCAGGGCGGGGATGATGCCGGAGATCTGTGGTGTCATGACGAGAAGCTATAGGCTTTGGCGGACTGTAGTTCCAGGACTAGACGGACGTCGCGGCCGCTCAGTGACTTGAGATTGCCTCTGCGCCAGCGGCAGGCCTGGCTGACCGAGTCGGCGCGAATCGGGATCGCGTCTTCGAGCGTGAAGCCATCGGCGTCCAGAATGCCGACGCGCACCTGACCGTGGGATGCGTCCACATTCAGCCGAAGGTCCGCGTTCAGCCGCACGGGGCGCGTGACGATCGCCGCGGTGTCCGACCCGGAGGATTCCATGAAGGCAAAACCATCGGGACGCATCCGCGCGAGGCACAGGAAGCCATCGCGCCAACCGGTATGCGGCCCGTTGCTTGCGCCGTAGTAAAGACGAATCTCTTTGTCCAGGATGACGGGATTCGCGGCGGCGTAGACACAGCCTGAATCAGGTGAACCGGCGGATCCCTTGGGGATGAGCGGTGTACCCGGCTCGACGCGGCTCCAAGTCACGGAGTCCGCGCTCCAGGCGAGTTCGCAATGGACCGTGTCGGTGGGTACGTTAAAGACCATCAGCAAGCCAAGGAATACACCGCCATATTCGAAGATGGGCATGGCGTACGTTTGGTTTTCAGGATGCCCGGCTTCGGCGCGCAGGATTTCCGTGGCGCGGGTCCAGGTTCGGAAGTCGAGGCTTTCGGTGCGGCCCACCAGGCGCTGCCGCACGGAACGGTCCCAAAGGCGCGTGATACCGACGTAGCGGCCCAGGCGCTCCGAATAGAGCGCGTTGTTGTGCGTGTCTCCCACGGCGGCGATTGAGGAGAATTCAACGGGTGGCGTCCATCGCAGACCGTCGGGCGAGAAGGCCCCCGAAGTGTACCGCCCCTGTAGCAGCATCTTGTAGCGGCGCGCGGGATCGGGATCGTGCGGGTCGCGAAATACGCCCGCGCCGTGCGGCCCGCGGATCACGAGGTTATTCTTCGTCGAACCTCCAAACTCCACCAGGCCCAGTTCAGGCTTTTCCCATTTCAACCCGTCTTTCGAGACCGCGTAGCAAACGCCCATCTCACGCTTACCCGGCTTGTAAGGGATGCGCCCGCGTTCCGACCGGGGCGTATCGCGCACCGACGGATCGACGATAAACGGGCTGTACCAGCACTTGTAGAGTTTGTCCGTAGGGTCCCTGAAGATGTTCGCGTAGACGTTGTCATAACGGACCTCCCAGGGGCGATCTTCGGCGAACAGCGGATTGCGCGAATCTTTGACCACGCTCCCGACGCGCAAGGAGGCGCCCGTCACCTTCTCGATGACGCGCGAATCCAACAGCAACCGGGTCGACAGGCGGGCCGGCTTTGCGGCCGGCAGCAGCGGGGCAGCCAGGGTGGTGAGCAGGTGGCGGCGATTGATCATCCTTAGAACCTCAGCCTGGCCTGAAACTGCATGTAGCGGTTCGGCGCTTCGGTAGTGGAGGTGATGCTGCCGAAAGTCGTATTGATGGGATTGGCATCGGGCTGCGAGAAGATGGTGCGGTTCATCAGGTTGAGCGCGTCGAACCGGAGTTGCAGCCGGAACCGCTCGGTGAAAGCAAACTCGCGCTGCACGTTGGCATTCCAGTCGTTCATCGACGGTCCGCGAACGCTGTTGAGGCGAGTCGGAAAGGCGCGGGCGTTATAAGCACCGGGCGCTCGTGCGGAGATGCGCTCAAAATTACTGGTATTGAACCACTGACCGATGGTCCGCGGTCCGTCGGCGATATCGTCCAGATTCGACCCGTAATAGAACAGGTTCGGGAAGTCGATCGGAAGACCCGTTTGATACTCGTAGGTGATCCCGACCTGGAAACCGCCGGTGAGTTTGGAGAGCCAGCCCTGGCTGAGATAAGGGCGGCCTTTTCCAAAGGGAAGATCGACGACGGTGGTGGCGGTGAAACGATGAGGCGACCCGTAGGCCGAGGGGCGGCGTACCGGCTTAGTGTCGAATTCGTTTTCGAACGTATCGGCCGTGTCGATTTTGAGGTTCGTGTAACCCGCGTTGAAGTTGATGCCCCTCGAGAATCGCCGCGTGTAAGTTACCTCCAGCGAATGGGCCCACACATTCCCGACCGATGCGAAGCTGTTGACGACGCCGGTCATGTGCGGGTATGGGCGCAGCAGTTGGTTCTTAGGTGTGATGCCCGCGGTAAAGAACGAAAGGGTGCTCATCTGCTGGTAAATAGCCGGAGCACTGGTGGCCAGTGAAGCGAAATTCGTGAGCCGGAATGGATTGTTGACATTCTGGTTCATGCTTGACGCCACCGCGTCGTTGCGCACGTTACCGGTGGCCCAAAACTGGGCAGGGAGGGGATTGTTCGGCTTCGAGACGTAGGTGCGGTCAGCGTAGGTGCCGACGTACGCCGCCTCGATCATATCTTTCGAACTAATTTGGCGCTGCAGGCCGACCCGCCAGCGCTGGTTGCGCGCGCGTTGGATGCCGTAGCCCGTGTAGGAGAAAGACCGGCCCGCGAAGGCCATCGCTCCCAGCGCATTGCGGACTGGCGCATCAAAACGCGTGCCGTCCGAACGGACCGGAAAGGGATCGGCGAGCGGTGAGACCCCGGCGGCCGGATTGCCGGTCAGCCACGTAGCACCAAAGTCGTTGGTCAGATTCGTCGATGTCACGCGGCTGAAACCGAATTGGTTGGGCTGGAGATAGCTGGCGTTCAGGGAGTCGTAGAAGATACCATAACCGGCTCGCAGCACCGTCCGGGAATTCAACTGATAGGCTGCGCCCAGTCGAGGGAGGAACATCAACTCGCCTTGCCAGATATTCCGGCCCCCGGGAGTCTGTCCGCCATACACCGTCCCGCCGAGCACGTTGAAGTTGGCGGCGGGCAGTTCGGCGATCGGGCTGGCGGTATAGGCCGCTTTGGCCCCAGCCGTGATCGGCAGGTTGAGCGTGGAGTCGAAGTCGGCCAAGGTCCGGTCGTACCGTTCCGTCAAGCCGCCCTCGTATTCAAAGCGCATCCCGAGCATCACGGTCAGCCGCGGCGTCAGTCGCCACGTATCCTGGGCATGCCAGGCATAAGCGGGCGTCTGTACAGCGAAGCTATCGTTGGTTTCCGCCTGCAAAACCGAGGGCAGCCCCAGGAGGAAGGAAGCCCAGCTGTGTCCGATGTTGCCGGCGGGCGTGAGCGTGTCGTCGTCGCGGCGCGTGTACTGGTTGTTGAAGGTGAAGGTGCCCGAGGTGGCGCCACCGCCACCGCCAGTGCGGAAATACTGGCGCATGTCGAATCCGGCGCGGAGCGTGTGGGCGCCGCGGACATGGGAGAAACTGACTCTGGCTCCGTAAAGCGTCGAACGGCCCGTGGTGGTGAAGCCCCGGCTGATCGCGCGGTAACCGGTTGGCGTGACGATCGGTAGATGGCCCTCATTGCCGGCCTTGGCGGCCAGGTAGGCGGGTAGTCCGCCGTCAGTCGCGTCATATTGTTTGGGCACGGTACCCAGTTGCCCTTCCTTGGACTGATTCACTGAGAAGGCGAAGTCGAAGAACGTGGATGCCGAGGGCGTGAGCACCCAGTCCACCATGGCCGCGCGTGTGCCGCGCTCCAGGTCGGCGCTGTGTAACCCAGGCAAGGTAGTGTAAGTCCAGTCCGAACGGTCTTCCTTATAGTTGTGGTAGTTCCAGCGGCCAAAGAAACGGTGTTTCTCCGAATACTGATAATCGACGCGGCCGCTCAGTGCGTAGAAGTCGAATTTCCAGGGCATCGCGGTTGCAATGTAGTTATTGAGCGGCTCCAGGCGAGGGTCGGTGGGGTTGTTGTTCGGCGCCGGCAGCAACGAATCATAGCGCTGCCGCATTGGGTTGATCAGACGGTTTTGGGGCAGGATATTACCGGGGAACGGAAGCCGGATGTAATTGCTGGGCCGCGCCGGGTCGCGCGCGATCGTCAGCGGATCGTAGAGCTGATAGCGCGTCGGGTCGACGGCCAGCAGGTCGGAGAAGTTGCCGGCACGGTTGAGCAAGGTGGGCACGGTGACGTTGATGTTCGACGTGGTTTCGGTGAGCCGTTCCTTGGTTCCGTTGTAGTTGAAGAAGAAGAACAGGCGGTCTTTGCCGTTCACCACTTTCGGGATTACGACAGGACCGCCAAAGCTCACCGAATAGTCGTTGGTGCGGCCGGGCGCCTGCGGATTTTGGCCGCGAAGCTGATCGGCACGGGCGTTGTCGCCGGCCGCGGCCGCTTGCGCGATGCTGCGAAAGTAGGCCTGTTTGATGAAGAAGGGCGTCGCGTTCCAGCGCTGCTGCATATGCTGCCACGTCGTCACGCCGTGATACTGATTGGTGCCCGCTTTAGTCATCAACGACAGGCTGATACCCGATGAAAATCCCACCGATGGATCGAGATTTGACGTCTCCACTTTGAATTCCTGAATCGCGTCCGTATGCGGCATAAACGCGATGCGGCGATTGAACCCGACGTTTGGCATGCCGTCCATCAGGTAGTCGTTGCTGGAGTCGGTGAAGCTGCGGCCACCCACGTTCCCCGGCGTGAACAGAACCGTGGTCACGATTGAAGCCGAGCGGTGGGAAGTAGTCCGGTATCCACCGCGCACCTGCACGCCCGGCGTAAAGGCCGCCAGCAGGACGGGATTGTTGCGCGCCACCGGGAGCTCGTTCAAGCTGCGGTTGTCGACGACTCTCCCCGCCGAAACGCTGTTGGTTTCGATCAAAGGCGCTTCTTCCGTGACGGTCAGGGTCTCCGTCACCGAACCGAGTTCGAGGGTGAAGTCGATCGGCACGCGTTGCGATACGTTGAGCACAATGCCGCGGCGAATCGCCTTCTTGAAACCCTGAGCTTCGGCGGTCACCTGGTAGGCGCCAGCCACCAGGAGATTCGCCTCATAGTAGCCAGTCTCGTTGGTTTGGAGCGTCGCCGCCACGTTCGTATCTGTATTGGTGACGACTACCACCGCTTTCATCACCGGCGCGGCTTGCGCGTCAGTCACACGGCCAAAGATCATTCCGCGCGTGTCCTGAGCCCAAACAGTGAGCGGCAGCAGGAGCACGGTGGCTCCGAGAAGGCAGAGAGCAGTTTTCGACGACATGGTGAAAGAAACCTCAACTATTTCGAAGAACTCCCCGAATCGGGTTAATCGATTATGGAATCGATGAAAATTTCTGTCAAGATAAACGATCTCTTGTTCGATTCATAAATCGATAATATGATGGCTTCGAAAGAGGTTCCGCCCGTTGCTCAAATTGCCCGTCCTCTCCCTCCTGGCGCTCGCCGCTCATAGCGAGATCCTTTACAACGGGATCCGCGTTGAGGGACCCTGGCCGCCACACCGTGTCCTCTCCCGCGCCGTTCAACCGGTTCCCTACCTCGTCAAGCCTCCCGAAGTGATTCTCATCGACGTCGGCCGCCAGCTCTTCGTCGACGACTTCCTGATCCAGTCCACCAACCTCACGCGCCGCTTCCACAAGCCCGAGATGCACGCACAGAATCCAGTGCTCCCCCGCGACCCTTCCAAAGAACAGGCCTTCGCCACACCGTTCAGCGACGGGATCTTCTACGACCCCGCCTTGCGCCTGTTCCGCGCGTGGTACCGCTGCGACTCGAATACCTGTTACGCCACATCGCCCGACGGAATCACCTGGACGAAGCCCGAGTTGGATGTCCTGCCCGGAACGAACATCGTTCTCCCGGGTCCGCGCGATTCCGCCAGCGTTTGGCTGGATCTGAACGAGAAAGATCCCTCTCTCCGGCACAAGATGATGGTTTTCACGCGCGTCCGGGAGGAGAATGCGATCCAGTTCCTCGCTTCGGCCGACGGCATTCATTGGAGCGAGCCTTTGGGCGTTGCACGCACCTACCGGCTGCCGAATTACGACCGCACGACGATGTTTTTCAACCCGTTCCGCAACCGCTGGGTTTACAGCGTGCGGACCAGCAACGTCGGTCCGACCGCGGCGCCGGAACTGGCCGAAGGAATTGGCCGCGTCCGCTATTACAAAGAAACGAGCGACTTCCGGGAAGGGTGGAAGGCCCGCGAGGAACTGGCCCAATGGCAGTCCGCCGACGAGCGGGATTTGCCCGACCCGGTGAACCAGGTTCCGCCCCAGCTCTACGATCTGGACGCCACTCCGTACGAAAGTCTGCTGCTGGGACTATTCGCGATCTGGCGCGGCCCCGAAAACAAGGACGTCAAAGATCGCGCCAAGCGTAATGAGATTGTCCTGGGATATAGCCGCGACGGTTTTCATTGGGACCGCCCGGACCGCACTCCCTTTATTGCAGTCTCGGAGCGGCGAGGCGACTTCAATTGGGGCAACGTCCAGCCCGTCGGCGGCGGCTGCCTGCTTGTCGGCGACAAGCTCTACTTCTATTTCGGCGCGCGGCGGGGAAATCCGGAGAGCACGCCCGGCAAGAGCGCCGACACCGACGGCAACACCGGATTGGCCATTCTGCGCCGCGATGGCTTTGCGTCGATGGACACCCAGGGATCCGGGGAATTGTTGACGCGGCCAGTACGCTTCTCAGGCCGGCATCTTTTTGTGAACGCGGATGCCGCTTTGGGTTCCATTCAGGCCGAGATCGTCGACCGCAAGGGCCGGGTGATTCGTCCGTTTCACCGTGCGAACTCGATACCGGTGAAGGCGGACGGGACGCGCCTGGAACTAAACTGGAAAGACGGCCGCGACTTGTCGGCAGTAACGGGTAAGGATGTCGCGATCCGGTTCCTGGTCACCAACGCCAGCCTCTACTCCTTCTGGGTCAGTAGCGGCAAACATGGCGCCAGCAACGGATACGTCGCCGCCGGCGGTCCGGAGTTTACGGGGACGCAGGACTCCCAATAGGAACGGAACTATGGAACATGACGCCGCAAGCAAGGCAAGCAGCCGGGTTGAAGTCGTCCGTCTCCACTTGCTCCAGGCGATCTTCAGCGGGAAGTACCCGCCGGGGTCTCCATTACGCGAAACCGGGTTGGCGCGCGAACTGGGTGTCAGCCAGGCCACCGTTCGGGAGGCTCTCCAACGCCTGGCTCACTCCGGCCTGGTGACTCGGACGTCCAATGTGGGCAGTACCGTAACCCGGCTGTCGCCGGCTGACGTTCAGGAACGCATGGAGTTGCGCTCCCTGCTCGAGGTGCGCGCGGCGCTGGCCGCGGCCGAGCGAATCGGGCCCGCCGAAATGGCTGAAATGGAGCGCCGCCTGGCCGTGTTTTCGGGCTTCATGAATAGCGACTCGTATTTCGAGTCCGCCCAGGCGGACTTGAGTTTCCATCGCTATATCTGGAAGTGCTCCGGCAACCAGACGTTGTACCGGCTGCTGGACCAGTTGACCTTGCCGCTGGTGGCCTTTGCCAGCATTGTCTTGAGCTATTGCCACGAACACCTCGCTGACGTCGTGCACGCTCACCAGCCGATGCTCGATGCCCTGCGCGCCAAGGATCCGGCACTCATCGAAGACGCCTTTCGTACTGGCGCCGAGAGCTTCTATCGGGAGTATCTCGGCAACGGACTGCGAGCAAGAAACGCCATGGCTTTTGGGCTACTATCGACAGGAGCAGCGGATTCAACGGGCGCCGCGAATTCGGCCGGGAACGGTTAAACTGGACCATCCGCCAACCTCCATGAACAGACGCCAGTTCCTCTCCACCAGCGCGGCCGTCGCCGCCATTCCGGCCGGTGAGGCCAGCACGATTGCCATCGGCTCCCGGCGCGAACTCTTCGTCGACCGCTTCCTCATCGACAAGTTGACCAACGCGTCACTCCGTCTCCAGCAGCCGCGCCGCGAAGACACGGCCCTCCTGCTCGATCGTCCCTGGGAAGGCGCTTTTTCCAACTACGCCACTGTCCTCCAGGACGGCGGCGAGTACCGCCTCTATTACCGTGGGCTGCCGCAAGCCGGCAAGGATGGTACCGCCGCCGAAACCACGAGTTATGCCGTGTCAAAGGACGGGAAGCACTTCACGCGTCCGGATCTCGGCCTGTTCGAGTACGAAGGCAGCCGCAAGAACAACCTGATTCTTGCCGGCATGCCGCCGTTCTCCAGCGATTTCAGCCCGATGATCGACACCCGCCCCGGAGTCCCGCCCGATCAGCGTTACAAAGCTCTGGCCGGCACGAGAACGTCCGGACTCGTCGCCTTCCAATCCGCCGACGGCATCCGCTGGACGAAGATGCGCGAAGAGCCCGTCTTTCGCGACGGCGTGTTCGATTCCCAGAACCTCGCCTTCTGGTCCGCAGCCGAAAACGAGTACGTGATGTACTTCCGAACGTTGAAGACCGTCGGGAGCAAACGCTACCGCTGGATCAGCCGAACCACCAGCGACGACTTTCTCACCTGGGCCGGCCCCACCGAGATGACCTTCGGCGACGCGCCGCCCGAGCATCTCTACACCAACCAGACTCACCCCTACTTCCGCGCTCCGCACATCTACATCGCCCTCGCCGCCCGCTTCATGCCGGGCCGCCAGGTGCTCTCCGACGACGAAGCCCGCGCCTTGGGCGTCATCCCCGGTTACTACAAGGATTGCGCCGACGCGGTGTTGCTTACCTCGCGTGGCGGCACATCGTACGACCGCACGTTCCTGGAAGCCTTTCTCCGCCCCGGCCTCGGCGTTGAAAATTGGGTTTCCCGGAACAACTACCCCGTCCTCAACACCGTCCAGACGGGCAAGGACGAACTCTCCTTCTACACGGTCAGTAATTACGGCCAGCCCGGAACCCACATCCGCCGCTACTCTCTCGGCCTTGACCGTTTCGCCTCCGTCAACGCGCCCTACGCCGGCGGCGAAGTGGTGACGAAACCCCTTACCTTCAGCGGTTCCCGCCTCCTACTCAACTTCTCCACGTCCGCTCCCGGCGGCATCCGCGCAGAGATTCAAGACGAAGCGGGACGCCCCATTCCGGGCTTCATGCTGGACGACAGCGTCGAAGTGATCGGAGACCAGATCGAGCGCGAAGTTCGCTGGAAGAACTCCCCGAGCCTGGCCGCCCTGGCCAACAAACCCATCCGCCTCCGCCTGGTTCTCAAGGACGCCGACGTGTTCGCGCTCCGTTTTGCGTGAACAGTGTAGACACGTCATTGTTTGAGGACGCCGGCCACGGTGGTGCGGTGCATGAGGCGGCGCAGAGGCAACTCGTAATTGCGAATGGCCCGGTGTTGGACGAGCCAGTTGTCCCACATCAAGAGGTCGCCGACGCGCCAGTGGTGCTCGTAGAGCGCTTCGGGTCGCGTGATGTGATCGAAGAGCTGCTGGAGGAGCGGCTGCGCCTCTTCGGGGGCGACGCCCTCGAGGGAGTGGGTAAAGCCTTCGTTGACGAAGAGAACATTGCGTCCGGTGATCGGATGGCGGCAGAGCACGGGATGGCGGACGTCGGGAACGGTTTTGAGCTGGTCCTGTGAGAGCGCGCCGCGAAGTCCAGCGGCGTTTTGCAACTGGTAGCGGTAGGAGTAGCCGTGGACGGCGACCAGGGGCTGGAGTTTGGCGCGGAGGTCAGGGTCGAGGGTGTCGTAGGCGTAAGCGGCACTGGCGAAGAGGGTCTCTCCAAGGACGCGGCCGCCGGCTTCCGGTACTTCGCGGGCCAGCAGGAGGGAGCAGCGGCTGGGGTTTCGGAGGTAAGAGAGGTCGCTGTGCCAGTACTGTCCGGCATCGGCGAGGCCGATTGGCTTGCCACCTTCGAGGATGTTGGAAACGACGAGGATTTCAGGATAACCGGGCCGGAGGCACTGAGTAGCGACGTGGATCTCCAGGTCGCCGAAGCGCCGGCTGAAGCGGATCTGCTCCTCCTCGGTCAGGTTCTGGCCGCGAAACACGATCACGCCGCGTTCATGAAACAGGTTCTCGATTGTCTGAAAAGTAGCGTCGTCCACCGGCTGCGCGAGGTCCAAGCCGGTGATTTCAGCCCCCAACGGGGCGCTGCTGTTCTTGATCTCCATCGGAATCCTTTAGTGTAGCGAGGTGTGAGTGCCAGGAGGCGAAACGAAACTAGAATCCGGCCGCGGAACGACGCAGCCGCCGCGGGACCGCGATAGAATCTACGAATGCCCGCACGGTTCCTCCGTAATTTCATAGGACCAATTCTGTCTCTATGGGCCTTGTCCGCCACTGCCCAAACTTACGACATCCTCCTCAAAGGAGGCCATGTCATCGATCCCGCCAACAACATTAACGGCATCCGCGATGTCGCCGTCACCGGCGCCGCCATCGCCCGCGTCGCAGCCGACATCCCCGCTTCCCAAGCGAAGAAGGTCATCGACGTCAAGGGACGTTACGTCACGCCTGGCCTGATCGACCTCCACGCTCACGTCTTCGGCTATTCTGGCTCCATCTTTCCAGACGACACGGCCTTACTCACCGGCACTACCACCGTGATCGACGCGGGCGGAGCCGGTTACCGCACCGTCGACAACTTCAAAAAGACGATCGTCGACAAGTCCCGTACCCGCGTTCTCGCTCTCATGAATATCGCCGGCTACGGCATGATCGGCTCCAAATCCGAAGACAACGTCGAGGACATGCTCTCCGACAAGACCGCCGAGGCCATCAAGGCCAATCGCTCCTGGGTGGTCGGCATCAAAGTCGCCCACTTCGGCAAACCCGGTTGGGATGCCATCAAGCGTGCGATCGAAGCCGGACGTCTGGCCGACGTGCCCGTCATGATCGACGACAAGATCTTCACCAACTCCGGCCGCACCTCCCGCGAAAAACTTCTCGACGTCATGCGCCCCGGCGACATGCACACCCACATGTTCAACGACCGCCAGGTGGAGGTGGTCTCCCGCTTCAACGGCCGCGTGCAGGAGTATGCCCAACAGGCCCGCATCCGCGGCGTTCTCTTCGATCTCGGCCACGGCGGCGGCAGCTTCCTCTGGACGGTTGCCGAACCGGCCACCCGACAGGGTTTCTGGCCCGACACGATCTCCACCGACCTCCACGCCCAGTCGATCATGATGCAGGAGTCCGACATGCCCAACTGCATGTCGAAAATGATGCTCCTCGGCATGTCCCTCGAAGACGCGGTCGCCAAGTCCACCATGCGCCCGGCCCAGGTCATCAAGAAGTTCCCCGAAATCGGCACGCTGTCGGAAGGGAAAGTCGCCGACATCGCCGTCCTCGCCATGCGCGAAGGGGTGTTCGCCTACAAAGACTCCTGGAACGTGAAGCGCCTCGGCACCAAGAAACTCGAGGCCGTCGCCACCATCCGCAACGGCGTGCTGGTGTTTGACGCCGAAGGCCGTGCCTTTCCCGAATGGACCACCGCCGGCGAGTATGAGGTGATTCGATGAAGCGCTCTGTCTTCTTTCTCTTCCTGGTGGCCTGCGTTGCCCCCGCCCAGATCTATGACCTCCTGCTCAAGAACGGCCATGTCATCGACCCGGCCAATCAGCGCAACGGACGTATGGATGTCGCCATCATCCGGAACCAGATCGCCAAGGTCGCGCCCAGCCTCCCGTCTTCGCACGCACGCCACGTGATCGATGTCTCGGAGTATTACATCACTCCCGGCCTCATTGACATCCACGCCCACTTCGACGCCCAGGGCGCGGACCTCAACCTCAACCCCGACCACAACGCACTTCGCAACGGTGTGACCACCGCCGTGGATGCCGGTTCCTCCGGCGCCGACAACTTCGAGAATTTCCGCCGCCTCGTGATTGACGAGGCGCGTACCCGGGTTCTGGCGTTCGTGAACATCGTCGCCGCGGGCATGTATGGCGCCCAGGTGGAGAATGACCCCAACCAGATGAGCGTCGAGAAGGCGGTCGCCATCGTCAACAAGCACCGTGACGTGATCGTCGGCATCAAGACAGCGCACTACCAACCCCCGGACTGGACTGCCGTCGACAACGCCGTCAAAGCGGCCGAGCTTTCGAAAACCGTCTGCATGGTCGATTTCCACCCCAAACCCGGTCGCGGCTACAGCGACCTCATCCTCAAGCACATGCGCCCGGGCGATATCCATACCCACTTCTACGGCCGCCTCACGCCACAGTTGGATGCCAACAAGAAGATCGAGCCTTACATGCTCGAAGCCCGCAAGCGCGGCGTCCTCTTCGATGTCGGCCACGGCTCCGGAAGCTTCTGGTTCCGCATCGCCGTCCCCGCGATCCAGCAGGGTTTCATGCCCGACACCATCTCCACCGACATCCATAAGGACTCCATCATGCTGCCGCGCGCGACCATGACCAATGTCATGTCGAAGCTGCTCAATATCGGCATGACCCTCGAGCAGGTGATCGAACGCAGCACGATCAATCCGGCCAAGGCCATTCGCCGCGCGGACCTCGGTACGCTCTCGGAAGGGAAGGTTGCCGACATCGCCATCCTCGCGGTGGACCGCGGCCAGTTCGCCTTTCTCGACTCCGGCCGCGGTAAGCTTACCGCCGACAAACGCATTCGCGCCGCAGCCACCATCCGCAACGGCCGCGTCGTGTGGGATGCCGATGGCATCAGTTCGGTCGACCGTTCCCGCAGTGGTCCGTACAGCAATTTCAAATAGCGCCATGATTTCACGACGCGAACTCTTCAGTGCCCCCGTTCTCCTGGTCCCCCAGGGTGCGGCGGGCCGCCCCAATATCGCCCTGGTGATCACCGAGTACCGCCACAATGCCCATGCCGACGTGATCGGCACGCGTTTGCTCGGCGGCTACGATTACCAAGGCCGCCGCCAGCAGCCCCGCGTAAAGGTGGTCTCAATGTTCACGGACCAGATCCCGCCGCGGGGCGACATGAGCCGGCCGATGGCTCAGAAGTACGGCGTCCCCATTTTCGACACCGTCCGCGAGTCGCTCACGCTGAAGGGGAGCGCACTTGCCGTCGACGGCGTTGTTGTCGTCGGTGAGCACGGCCGCTACCCCTACAACGAAAAGGGCCAGCATCTCTACCCCCGCTACGAACTCCTCTCCCAGGTGGTCGACGTGTTCCGCTCCAGCGGCCGCTCGGTGCCGGTCTTCTGCGACAAGCACCTCTCGACGGACTGGAAGAAGGCGCGCCAGATGGTCGACTGGTCGAAGGAACTGAATTTCCCCTTTCTCGCCGGTTCCTCGGTGCCGATCTCCTGGCGGCGCCCGGAACTCGAGATCGCTTTCGGCGCCCCTGTCAAGTATGCCGTTGCGGCCGCCTACGGCGGCGACGAAGCCTACGGTTATCACGCCATGGAGGCTCTTCAGGCCATGGTGGAACGCCGCCGCGGCGGCGAAACCGGCGTCGCCTCCGTCCAGGCCTATAACGGACCCGAAGTCTGGCGCTGGACCGATGCCAATCCCTGGACCGCGCCTCTGCTGGCCGCCGCCGTCAGCCGCAGTACCACCCGCAAAGAAGGCGACATCCGCGTGAACGCCCGCAGACCCACCGTCTTTGAACTGCGCTACAAGGACGGGTTGCGGGCGGCTGTCTATATGCTCGACGGCCATATTGCCGACTTTAACTTTGCCGCCGCCGTCGACGGCCAGCGCGAACCGGCATCCACCCAGTTCTTCCTCCAGGGCGGCCGTCCCTTCGGCCACTTCTCGACGCTCGTCCACTACATCGAAGAATTGATACTCAACAAGCGCGCCCCCTATCCGGTCGAACGGACTCTCCTGGTCACCGGGGCGCTGGCCGCCTGCATGGAATCGGTCTGGCGCGGCAACACGCTCATCGAAACTCCCTACCTCAACGTCACCTACAATGCCCCGAAAGAGTCCTTATATAATCGCGGGCCTGTGCCCCCGGATAAGGAGGACATTTGAAACTGCTGTTTGCCGTACTGCTGGCCGGTTCCCTTTCCGGCGAGGTTTCCGAGAAAGCCGCGCGCCTTCATAAGGATGCCTATGTTTTCGACGGTCACATCCATGTGATGAACCGCCAGTTCCACGACGGCTCCGATATCGGCCAGCCCTTGCAGGGGGGGCAGATGGATCTGCCCCGCGCCCGCGCCGGCGGCGTCGACGCCATGTTCTTCTCTCTCTTCATCCCCGAGGAGTATTACCCGCCACGCTACGAAACCAAGCACGCGCTCCGGCTGTTGAACCTGGCTCACGAGCAGATCGCGAAGAACCGGCACCAGATCGAGATCGCCCTCAACGCGCGTGATCTCGACCGCATCCGCAAGACCGGCAAGATGGCCGCCGTGCTCGACCTGGAGGGCGGCTTCGACCTGGACGGCGACCTCAACGTTCTCGGCGCGCTCTATCGCCTGGGGCTCCGCTCAGCCCAGCTTCCCGCCCACAATTGGGCGAACGAGTTCGCCGATTCCTGCTGCGCCAAGCCCAAGTGGAACGGACTCAACGAACATGGCCGCCGCGTGGTGGCCGAGATGAACCGCCTGGGCATGGTCATCAATGTCTCGCACGCCTCCGACAACACCATCGAACAGGTCCTGGCCGTTTCCACGGACCCCATCGTCTGCACCCATCACGGCATGCGTGCCTTAAACGACATCCCGCGCAACCTGCCCGATGACTTGATGCGCAAGATCGCCGCCAAGGGCGGTCTCATCGGCTTCCACATCGGTAACGAGTTCCACAATCGCAAGATGTTCGACTGGCGCACCAAGCAAGCGGGGAAGGCATTCTGGGACACCACCGCAATCGGTAAGAAGGAAGGGCGGCTTCCCATCGCGGAAATCGACAAACATGTCGCTCCCACGTTCCCGATGGTGGGGATGAATCCGCCCGACAGCCTGCTCATGTCGGTGGACGACTGGATTGCCGTCGTCGAACGCGCCTCCTCGATTGTCGGCGAAGACCACGTAATGCTTGGCAGCGACTGGGATGGCGGTCCGACGCTTCCGCGCGGTGTGAAAGATATCTCCGACTTACCCCAATTCACCGACTCCATGCTGCGCCGCGGCTGGTCCGAGACCCGCATCCGTAAGTTCCTCGGCGAGAATCTCCTGCGCGTATTTCGCCAGGTTTCGAAATAGCTCCACCGGCGGGCTAAAGTTCTTTCACGCTTCTCACGATCTAGTGAGCAGTGAGAAACGAAAGTTCTCCGGTCCTCGCGGAGGCCGCCGGAGTCCTGAGCGACGAGTTGCGATCGGCTCTGGCGCGGTTGGCCCAGGTCCTCCAACCGGAAGCAGACTTGCTGGAAGTCCGGTTCCTCTCCCGCCTGGAAAAACTCAGTTACGATGTTCGGCAGCGCCGGGCGCTGTCCAGCCTGACGCTCGGCAACGCCGGACGTTTCCTGGCTCGCGGCTGCCCCCTCTCTGACTTTTTCGAAGAGGTAGAGTACAACGGGCGGCGTCTCGCAAAGCTCAACCTCACACCCAACGCCGTCACCTCCGCGCTGGCTGAGTTTGAAAAGCTTCTCAAGCCGGTGCTGCGCAAAGTCCTCGGCGCGGAGTTCGAACAGTTTCTTTGGGTCCGTGAGCAACTCCAGTTCTGCGTCATGCTCACCCTCAACAACGCTTACTACCAGGTGCGCGAGACGGAGACCCAGGCATTCTATGAAATGTTCTGGGCCGAACTGAAAGCCAAGTCTCTCGACGAACTGCTCGAGCGGTTTCTGGCGATCCTCGCGCGGTTTGGCCGTGCTGACCGCGCCTGCCTCTACCTCCACGATCCAGCCACCCAGGCCTTCGTACCGCGCGCATGTTATGGCGGCGTGGCGGGATCCAGCGTGTTGGCGCCAGCCCAATCCCGTCTGGCCAGGGAACTGGCCAAACCCCTCTGCTTTACCCTCGGAGTCACGCCCGGGGTCAGCGCTCTGGATCCTGTCTGGTCCGTCGATTTCACCACCTGCTGGTCCATTCCCCTGATCAATGCCGGATCCCTGATCGGGGTCCTCCAGTTTGCCTTCGTTCGTGCCTATGAGTGGCTGCCTCGCGAACAGGAATTGCTTACCGCCGCCGCCGAGCGCTGCACACTCGCCATCGAGAAGGCCCAGATGATCGAGAGTCTCGCCGAGCAGGAGGCCAAGATCCGTTCCCTCGCCGAGAACATGATGCACGTCGAAGAGGCCGAGCGTCGTCGTGTCAGCCGCGAGTTGCACGACCAGACGGGGCAGGATCTCCTCTATATCCGCCTCCAGATGGAGATGCTCGAAAACCAGTTGCCGGAGGGTGAGCCTCGGTGGCGGTCGCGGCTCGGCGAAATCCGCGATATGACGGAGCGGACCATCATCGAAATCCGCCGTCTCATCGCCGCCCTCTCGCCCGCGGTGCTCGAACAACTGGGATTGGCCGCGGCACTCCGCCAGTTGGTCACACGCTTCCGGACCGCCCACCCCGCTAAGGTAAAGCTCCACTTGGGAAGGCTCGGCGTCTTACCGAAGCAGACCGAAGTGATTACCTACCGGCTGGTCCAGGAATGCCTCAACAATATCGCAAAACACTCTGGGTGCCAGAATGTAACGCTTTCCGTCAGTTCCGCCGATCAGGGGTTGTTGTTGGAAGTCGAGGACGACGGTATCGGTTTCAATCCCGAAGAAGCGCTCAACAAGCCGGGTTCGTTCGGTTTGGCGGGCATACGGGAGCGCGTCGCCCTCATGGGTGGCTCTTGTGAGGTCACCAGCCGGCCCAAGTCAGAAAATACCAGTTCCGGGACTCGCGTTCGTGTTCAACTGCCGGTGGACGGCAGATGCTCCCGTCGAACCTTAAACGGTCGGCCGGGAAACACTTTTCGGGCCGAGATCAATCGGCCTAATACCAGGGGTAGAAAGACCGATAAGGTTCTTAAGGATTAATGAAGAAGTATGGCTAAGACACGTATCCTGCTAGCCGATGATCATACCCTGTTCCGCCAGGGCATCCGCACGCTTATCTCTGCCGAACAAGACATGGAAGTGGTTGGCGAAGCCGCGAACGGGGGCGATGCCGTCGAGCGTGCTCAGGAATTTCGTCCTGACGTCGTCTTGATGGACATCGGTATGCCTGGCCTTTCCAGCTTTGAAGCCACCCGCCAGATCAAGAAGAATCGCCCGGAAACCAAAGTCCTCTTCCTCACCATGTATGACGACGAAGACTACCTCGTCGAAGGTATGGAGGTTGGCGCGAGCGGCTACGTTCTCAAAGACAGTCCTTCGGCCCAGTTGGTCGCGGCCATTCGCGACGCCCAGCGTGGAGGCAGCTACCTGAGCCCTCGCATGCTCTCCCAGTTGGTGGATGACTTCCGCAGCCGCATCAAGTCCGCCAACCGCATGCCGCGGTTCGCCACTCTCACCAGCCGTGAGCGCGAAGTCCTCAAGTTTTTGGCCGAAGGCAACTCAGTCAAAGAGATTGCCTGCGACCTGAACCTGAGCGTCAAAACCGTCGAAGCGCACAAGTTCAACCTCATGCGCAAACTCGACATCCACAACAAGGCGCAACTGGTTCAGTACGCCGTCCAAAAGAAGATCATCAAGATCCCGAACCTCGTCTAACGCTACAATCGGTTCGTGATCAGTCGTCGACACTTCGCCACTACTCTCGCGGCTGCTGCCCCCGTGCTTGGTCAGTCGGCCGGCCGCTTGCCCATTAAGAAGGCCGTCTGGTTCGGCATGCTGCCGAAAACGCTCAGCCTCGAAGAGCGCTGCAAGCTGGCCAAGGACGTCGGCTTTGAGGAAATG
>JAEUQD010000271.1 GCA_016789925.1 Bryobacterales bacterium
CGTTTTTCATGAAAATGCTTCACGTCTATGGGCTCACCTACAGGCCGCTTGCTCACCGGGTCCAGCCGTTGCGCCCGGAAGCAACGGAATCCGTCGCGCTCCGAGGTGAAATAGAGCACCCGTCCATTGGGTGACCACCACGGCCTGCGGTTGTTTCCCTTGTCCGCAATGCGGATCCAGTCGGGTTCCGGAACTGCCTGCCCGTCCCGCATAGGCGCGATGTAGAGGGGACTCTCGTTTCCGATCGGAGTGACAAAGCTGATCCACTGCTGGTCCAGGGAGACCTCAGCGTTATGAATGGAAAGGGTAGGGTGTGATATTAAGACGTCAGTCTTCCGCCGCGCCACGTCATAGGCCATGAATCGCACTGGCGACCCCGTACTGTAAGTTATCTTTTTGTTGTCCGGCAACCAACCATACAGTAAAGCTTGAGAACCTTCTTTGGGCGAGATCAACTCCGCTGCATCTCCTCCCCCGGACGGCATAAGGTAGAGTCCGCGGTCGCCTTCCACAAACGTTGAGTAGGCGACATGCGAACCATCCGGAGAGATTCTGGCGCGTGCGGTAACCGAAGCCAGCGTCGTCTCCGTTCCGGCGGCGAGATCGCGAAGACGAATGGATACGCCTTGCGGCTCGAACTGAGTGTAAACAAGCCTTGGCTGCAACGAAACCCCGCCTAACTGATCCTGGCTGCCCCCACTATGGGTTAGGGCCTCGAGTTCACCGGAGAGCCGAGCCTGATTCCAATCGATTTTCTGCCGCCACATGTGAGACGCACGAGTTCCGTTTGCAAACACCATCCGCAGTGCGCCGCCGAGTCCGGCCAGTCTCGGCATTCCATTTTCCCCGGCTCCTGTACTAAGCTGATTGGGCGGACCCGCGGCACGCCCGTCGCTTCCGACGGGTATCGCCCAGATCCGGCGCTGCCGGACCAGGTACATGCGGTCGCCTGCCCAATCGGCACTCCAATAATTGCGTGCCTGCGGGATCGCTTGCGAAATGCCGGTCTTTAACGACGGGCCACCCCGAACCGGAACTGTCCAGAGGTCGTAATCCTGCTGCACAGGGGCGTTTACGCGAGGAGCACCGAGGAAAAAGACGCGAGCACCGTCCGGCGAGAAGCCCGGCTTGACGGCCCAAGGTACATCCGCCGCGAAGCGTGTAGGCTGCCCACCCGTGATTGGTATCGAGTACAACGCCGAATCAAAAAGGCTGTGAAAACCGGAAGAGTAGACCACCGTTTTGCCGTCCGGTGAGAACCTCGGGTAATAGCCGCCGCGGACCAGCAGGCGGGCTTCTCCACCGTAAGTAGGAGTGACGTAGAGACCGCCGCCATTGCGCGCGGAGCGGAACACGATCAACCCGCCATCGGGCGAAAAATCCGGTTCAGTATCGTCGGCATCATCCCTTGTGAGGCGGATCGCCTGCGCGCCTTCCGTGAGCGGCTGTAGCCAGATATCCAGGTTGTTCTGGCCGCCCCGATTGGACGCGTAGGCGACCAGTTTACCGTCGCGGGAAATGGTGGGCCAGATGTTCGAGCCTGAGTCCGACGTGATCGCGCGGAGCTGCAGTTGCGTGGACGCGGGCTCCTTGTGTGTCCTATTCCAGATCGCGAATCCGGCAAGTGCCGCCAATCCGGCGGCCACCGCCGTTCCGACGAGTACGAGGGACCTCTGCGATCCCGGCTTTGCCGGCAGCGCGACAGGCGCCGTGAGCCGGCCGGATTCCGAGTCTTCGCGAATCTCGTCGAGGGCGTTCCGCACATCGCGCATGGTCTGATAGCGGCGGTCCGGTTCCTTGCGCAGGCACCTTGTGACGACGCGCAACAGTTCCGCGGGAATCGCGGGATCGGTAATGGCTGGCGGCTGCTCTTGAAGCACGGCGGACAAGGTGGAAATCCGCGAAGGGCGTTCGAAGACCCGCTTGCCGGTGAGCATTTCGTACAGCAGGATCCCGAATGCGAACACGTCCGTTCGGGCATCTACTTTCTTCCCCTCCACCTGCTCGGGCGCCATGTAGGCGGCGGTGCCGAGAATCTGCCCTTCTTCGGTCGCTGGATCGGCGCGCAGGGTCTGGGTGGGTTGCGACGGGTCCGGTGCCTGGGGCTCGATCAACTTGGCGAGCCCGAAGTCGAGCACTTTGACGAGACCGGTCTCGGTAACCATGACATTGCCGGGTTTGAGGTCGCGATGCAGAATGCCCGCGCCATGGGCGGCGGCCAACGCGTCCGCCGCCTGGACACCGTATTTGAGGGTGTCCTGCACGCTGAGCGGGCGCTTCCGAATCAGTTCCGCCAGCGTGTGCCCCTGTACGCACTCCATGGCGATGTAGTCGAGGTCCCCGGAGGTGCTCACGTCGTAGATGGTGATGATGTTGGGGTGGTTGAGGGCCGAGGCGGCTTTGGCTTCAAGGATAAACCGCCGCTTTCGTTCGGTGTCGCGCAGTTTGTCGGCACGGAGGAACTTGATGGCCACAAAGCGGTCGAGGTGCTGGTCACGCGCTTTGTAAACGGTGCCCATGCCGCCCTCGCCGAGCTTTTCGACGATGGTGTAGTGAGCGACCTGGGTGCCCAGCATAAGTAGTGCTGCTCATTATATAGGGGTTCAAGGCTAGGTAGCAGGGCGTCGATCGTCCCACTGGCTCATCGATTCTTCTGTTTCAGCGCCTGCTTTCGGCCTGATTCCGCGAGCACTGCCACGCAGTCGCGAAGGGCCATTGGTAGCCTGATTTCTCGACGACCCGGGATTCGAGGCGGGCGGCCGTGCATCGCCGGTACGGGTGTTTCCGTTCGCCGGATTGCCGTGTGGCACAACATGGGCTACGCGCCGGAAGAAGTTGTAAACAACTTCGGCCACCTCTCGCTGGCGCAGGTGCATGCCGCTCTCGCCTATTATTACGCCAACAAATCCGAGATCGACGCCGATCTAGAGGCCGAGGAGCGCGAGTACGACGCGCTTGCCGAGCAACACCGGCGTTGATTGTCTGTGGAAATTTTCCAGATCTATATTGACGAGGACGCAATCCATGGCGCACTTGTTGTCGCACTTCGTTCACGCGGACTGACAGTGATCACGGCGTGGGAGGCTGGCCTCATGGAGAAGTCCGACGACGAGCATTTGGCCTACTCCACGGAATATGGATGCGTCCTATACACGTTCAACGTCTCCGATTTCTATAGGCTCCATGCAGAATGGACCAACTCTGGGCGCGAGCACGCTGGGATGATTCTGGCTCCGCAGCAGCGCTACTCAGTAAGGGAGCAGTTGCGCCGCATTTTGCGCATTCGGGCGAGCGCAACTGCCCGAAGCATGCGGAACCGGGCTGAGTTTCTGGGTAACTGGGGCTGACCGCATACTTGGTGCGCCTGGGGTGGCTTGCAGGGTTCCGCTGTCCACGTGGCAAGCCATTGTCTTCGGATTCAGGAAGAAGCCGACCGCGTGGCGAGCACCACTTCCGACGGCATCGGCCCCTTCACAATTCGCCGGTCTACCTCGGAGAACCCGGCCTGACGAGCGAAATCCAGCAGGTAGACGGGGCGGCAGGCCCCGAGGAGATAGGCGACCAGGAAGCGCGGCAGCCGGCGATAGACCTGCTCCATGAGCATCCAACGTGACGGGTCGCGCTTGGTCATGTTCAACAGCACGACACGCCCGCCGGGCCGGAGGATGCGATAGATTTCGTCCATTGCCGGGGGGATATCGCTGAGCGGAAGCAGATCGAGCAAATACGAACTGAAGACAACGTCGAAGCAGGCATCGCGCAGGGGCAAGTGGCGCACATCCGCCTGCACGCGAGTGCCTCGGGCGCGGCGCAGCATGTTCCCAGACAGGTCGACGCCGACGGCCAGCCCGCCGGGTCCAGTGGCCGATCGCAGGTGCGTAAGAATCCCTCCCGTAGCGCAACCGAGGTCGAGGACACGCTCACCGGGCTGGACCCGGGCGAGGGAGAGTGCCTCCAGCCGGGGACCGTGTTCGAGCGGGGCGACCCAATCGTAGCAATGGCTCCAGACATCGTAGGCGCGCCGCAGCAGACGTGGACCGACGGTATTCTCAACCACCATTGATTGCGTCCGACACGACCGTGATGCCTTCCGGCGTCACGATATAACCACGGGCGCGGTCGCGCTCCGGGTCGTAACCAATCGCCGTATCCGGAGGAATGGCGACACCGGCGTCCACGATCGCGCGGCGAATACGGCTGCGGCGGCCAACGCTCGCGCCTTCGAAGAGAATCGACTCATCTATTTCGCTATAGCTGTGGATATGCACACCGGGGGACAGGATCGACCGCGTGACGCTGCCTCCGGAGATGATACAGCCATGCGAAACCAGGGAATCGAGCGCCATTCCGCGGCGTTCCTGGCTGGCAAAGACAAACTTGGCGGGTGGGGCAACGGGCTGCGCAGCGCGAATCGGCCAGGTTTCGTCGTAAAGATTGAAGACGGGCGAGGGCGCCACCAGATCCATCGAGGCCTGGTGGTAAGAGTCGAGCGTGCCGACATCGCGCCAGTAGCGCACTTCTTTCCGATTCTCGTCGATGAAATCGAACGCAAAAACGCGGTGGCCTTGCTCAATGAGCGCCGGGATCACATCCCGCCCAAAATCATGCGATGAGTTCTCTTTGACCGCATCCCGCCGCAACGCTTCCAACAACACCGGTGTCGAGAAAACATAGATTCCCATGGAAGCCGAGCAGGCCGAAGGGTTAAAGCAGGACCGGGAAACTTCGTTGTGCTGTGGCTTCTCTTCGAAGCCAAGAATGCGGCAAGCACGGTCGAGGCGAACGATTCCGTACTGGTGCGCTTCATCGGGCGTCACTTGTGTCGTGGCGATGGTGACATCCGCATGTTGCCTGCAATGCCATTCGATCAGTCGCAAGTAGTTCATCTTGTAGACATGATCGGCGGACAGAATCACGACATAGTGGGGGGAAATGTCGCGGACGCTCTCGATGTTCTGGTAAATCGCGTCGGCGGTACCGAGGTACCAGTTGTCGCTGATGCGGCGCATGGGGGGGAGAATTTCGGCAAACTCTCCCAACTGCGGCGACAGGATGTTCCAGGTGTGCCGGACGTGCCGGTGCAACGTGAGCGGCTTGTGCTGGGTCAGGATAAAGATCTGACGTATGCCGGAGTTGATGCAGTTGGAAAGAGGAAGGTCCACCAGCCGGTAAATACCACCGAAGGGAACCATCGGTTTGCACTGGCGCCGTGTGAGTGGAGACAGGCGGCTGCCCTCGCCTCCGGCCAGGACCATCGCCAGAACTTTGGTCATGAGAATGTCATCCTTCCCACATGTAAACGAAGACGTGCCCTGATTCAACTGATTTCGGCGGCAGAATCCCGGTTTTCCGGGATACCCCCCAGATGGGCCGGACGAGCACACTGGTTGTTGGGAGGGACCGAGCGATGTCAGATTTTTACCAAACCGGAGTTGTGACCACGCTGCACCGGCTCAATCCGAACGGTGTTCACCGGATTGAGGGCGAATTGGAGCGTTTCTCCCGAACGATGCCGATCGGGCTGGTGTTACCGGCCTTGTATTCGGAATTCGAGACGCCGGCCATGGCCGGGATTGTCCGGGAACTCCGCAAAGTTCCCTATCTTCGTGAGATCGTTCTCGTGTTGGCCCGGGCCAACGAAAAGCAGTTGGAGCATGCCCGGTCGTTTTTCAAGGGTTTCGATACTCAGGTGACCTTCATTTGGGCGGACAGCCCGCGGGTGCAAGATCTCTTCAAGCGGCTCGATAAGAACGGGTTATCCGCGGGCGCTGACGGGAAGGGCCGCTCGTGCTGGCTGGCCTACGGGTATTTGCTCGCCCGCAACGAATGCGAAGTGATCGCGCTGCACGACTGCGACATCCGCAACTACAGCCGCGAAATGCTGGCGCGCCTCTGCTATCCGGTGGCCAATCCGAACCTGGGCTACGAATTCTGCAAGGGGTTCTATTCCCGGGTAACCGACCGGATGCACGGCCGCGCGACCCGCCTTTTTCTAACTCCCGTGGTCCGCGCCTTGGAGACACTCGCGCCGGGCCTGCCGTTCCTACGCTATCTCGACAGTTTCCGCTATGCCCTCGCGGGCGAGTTCGCGATGCGGACCTCGCTCGCCAGGGTCAACCGTATTCCCGGCGATTGGGGCCTTGAAGTAGGTGTGCTCGCTGAAATCCACCGCAATTGCGCCACGTCACGAATCTGCCAGGTGGACATCGCCGAGAACTACGAACACAAACACCAGGATTTGTCCGCCGGCGATGCTTCCAAAGGCCTGTCGCGCATGGCGAAAGACATTGCCAAATCCCTCTTCCGAACAGTGGCCGGGGAAGGGATCGTTCTTTCAAGCGCGCATTTTCAGACCCTAATCGTACGCTACGTCCGCATGGCGGAGGAGACGATTGAACGCTACTACGCCGACGCCATGCTGAACGGTCTGGTGTTCGACCGCCATACGGAAGAACTGGCTGTTTCCACCTTCGCGCAGAGCTTGCGAATGGCTGCCCAGGAATACCTCGAAGATCCGTTGGGGCTTCCCCTCATCCCCAACTGGAATCGCGTTTTGGCGGCCATGCCGGACTATTTCGAGCAATTGGTTGCAGCGGTAGAGACCGATGGCCGGCTGATGGAGACGACTGCTGCCTGATTGTCCCCCTATGCAACCACTGACGGCCGACCTCCCCGGCAAAGCGGACATCGTTATTGGAATTCCGAGTTTCAACAACTCCCGGAGCATCGGCCATGTCGTGCGAGCCGCGCATGCCGGGCTGGCCAAGTACTTTCCGCAGTTCAATGGCGTCATCGTGAATTCGGACGGGGGCTCCACCGACGGAACGCGAGATGCGGTGCTTTCCGCCCGAGTGGAGGATCTGCATCTCCTCTTGCTGGATACGCCGCTGAAAGCCGTTCACCGGCTGTCACTGCCTTACCACGGAATTCCCGGGAAGGGTTCCGCCTTCCGCCTGATCTTCCAGATCGCGGAGCGCACCGGCGCGAAAGCCTGCGCGGTGGTCGACTCCGATCTGCGTTCGATCACTCCGGAATGGATCGATCTCCTTGTGCGTCCTGTGTTGCTGGGGGGCTACGACTTCGTGGCCCCCTACTATCACCGGCACAAGTACGACGGCACCATCACAAATTCCATTGTCTATCCGCTCACCCGGGCGATGTACGGCAAGCGGATCCGCCAGCCGATCGGCGGCGATTTCGGCGTTTCGCCCCAACTGCTGCGGCGCTACCTGGCCCGCGACGACTGGGAGACCGACGTCGGCCGGTTTGGCATTGACATCTGGATGACGACCATCGCGGTCGCAGAAGGCTTCCGGGTATGCCAGTCATTTCTGGGTGCCAAGTTACACGATGCGAAGGACCCGGGTTCGGACCTGTCGGCGATGTTGCAG
>JAEUQD010000297.1 GCA_016789925.1 Bryobacterales bacterium
GCTTCTGCGACAAGGCATCCGCATCGATCTCGGAACGCTACAAGGAAGTTTGAAACGATTCGATCTCCCAGCACTCTAGAGCTACCAACCGTGTTTCTCGCTTTCTCCATTTCGCGCACTTTTCGCTTGGCCACTCTTCCAGATTGCCGTCTCGCGGGCATTCGGAGCGTGGTGGGACGGCCCTCCTGAGGCGGTTGTTGGTGTCAAGGAAGATTTGCGGGGGAAGCCGCAGCAGCGCCACGAAGATCATCTGGATCCGGAACACCGACACACCCCGGCCTGCGTTGAGAAGATCTGGGGACAGGCCCGCTAGAGATACCGGCAATAACCCATAGAAACGGACCTCAAACGGTGGTATTCTTTGACCGGTCGGAGATATTCAGATGTCTCGATATTTCCGGATGTGTCTTGTTTCAGGGCGTTTCTTCGTAGCAGCTTTGCTGGGCGTCCTCCTTACCAGTAGTCCGCTGCTGGGACAATCGAGTACCGGCAGCGTTCGTGGTGTAGTGGATGATCCGACAGGGGCAGTGATTCCCCTGGCGAACATTTCGCTCACCAACACGGCAACGGGGGTGAGGTCGAGAACGACCACCAACGAAGCCGGCGTTTTCGTTTACCCGGCGGTGATCCCCGGTTCCTATCGAATCGAGGTGACCTATTCCGGGATGGCAACCTATCAAGGTTCGCTGACCGTGCGCGTGCAGGAGTCGGCGAGTCTCGCCATTACACTCAGACCGGCGGCGACGCAAACCGAAGTGACCGTGGTGGACGTCACGCCCATTGTGGTGGTGGATAACCCGACGCTGGGCTCCACGCTGGAGCGGCGCCGCATCGAACAACTGCCGATCAACGGCCGCACGGTCACGAACCTTCTCCAGACCGTGGCCGGCGTGCAGATCGACAGTTCAGGGAACATCCGGACCAACGCCGTGCGGCCCGGTACGCACGACTTCACGCTGGACGGGGCCGCTCTGACCGACGCGTTGGACGGCGGCGGAACGTTCCGGCGCCAACCGGGTCTGGACACCATCCAGGAGTTCCGGGTGGAGAACAACGCGGTTTCCGCGAAGAATCCGCGGCAGACCAACATTGTGCTCACGACCAAGAGCGGGACCAACGACATTCACGGAACGCTGTTTGCCACCAACCGGAACAACAGCATCGGCGTGGCCCGCGCCCGCGAGAATATGAGCAACGTTGCCGCGCACTATGTGCGGAACGAGTACGGCGGGACCGTGGGTGGTCCGGTGGTGGTGCCGCGCGTCTATGACGGCCGCAACCGGACGTTCTGGTTCTTCTCCTACGAGGGTCTGAGACAGAGGCAGGGGCAGATCGGCGGTGTTGCGGTACCGACCGAGGCGATGCGGAACGGCGATTTCAGCGGATTGAAGACCGCGACGGGGACGCCGATTCTCATCTACGATCCGTTCCAGACGGACCCGAAGACCTATTCGCGGCCCCAGTTCAACTATCTGGGTACGCCGAACCGGATTGACCCCAGCCGCATCTCTCCGCTGGCGAAGTACATCTACGGGACGTTGCCGCTACCGACCATGCCGAGCGTCAATCCGCTGGTGGGCAACAACTACTTCGGACCGCGCCCGGACTCGACCGACGAGTGGACGATCAGCGCGCGGTTTGACCATCAGATTCGCGAGGCGGACCGCATGTATGTGCGCTTGACCGACTCGAGTTCGGACCGGCTCCGCGCGTCCAAGCTGCCGGCCACCACCGACGGTGGAGGCAACTGGCGCCGCGACTACTTCCCGAGCAAGAGTATCGCGGTGAACTGGCTCCACACTTTCAGCCCGACGTTCTTCAGTGAATTCACGGCCAGCGCCTCGCGCGAATACGGTTCGATCTATACGGGCGAGCCGGGGACGCTCTGGGCCAACCAACTGGGCTTACCCAACCCGGCCAACCAGGATGGGTACCCGGTGATCGGGACCGTCGGCGTCCGGTCGAGCGGAAACTACTTGCAGCCGCAGAACAACCGGATCCGCTACTTCAACTTCTTCATCATCGACGACCACCTGACCAGGATCTACGGCAAACACGAATTCCAGTTTGGCGTTCACCTGCGAAAGGACTATCTCAACTGGCTGCCGCAGCAGCAGCGCACGGGAGGCTCGGCGTCGGCGATTGCCGTCGCGACCGCGCTCTATGATCCCACCCAAGTCTCGCGAGCCCGCGGCGTTTTGAACACGGGCCACACGGCGGCATCGTTCTTTCTTGGACTGAACGACCTGCAATACCGCACGGCGAAGCAGAAATACTACATGCGGCAGCAGGAAGCAGCGCTTTACTTCCAGGACAACTTCCGGGTGACGCCACGGTTGACGGTGAACCTGGGCCTTCGCTGGCAGTTTACGCCCTTTGCCTACGACAAGTACAACATCATGACCAGTTGGGACCCGGCCAATCAGGCGGTGGTGCTGGGGCAGCCACTCGACTTCCTCTACCGCATGGGGGCCACCAATCCGGGGCTGGTCAAGAACCTGATGGCAGCCGGTATGAAGTTCGAGACGGCGAGTCAGGCCGGGCTGCCGGACAAACTGGTTTTCAACAACTGGCGGGATATCGGCCCGCATATCGGCTTCGCGTATCGGGCGCTGGAGGGCCGGCGGCAGTTTATCGTGCGGGCGGGCTACAGCATCAACTACTTCCCGCTGCCGATGGCGCCGTGGAACGACCGGATGCGGCTGAACGCACCGTTCACCGGGTTCTACGAGAACCGCCCGTACGCCTCGACGAGCACCTCGCCCGACGGCAGGCGGAACTGGGGGCTGGTGGGGGTCCCGCAACTGATCTCGGGACTGAACACCGCCAACTCGATCGACCTCAACGATGCGCGCGCTCTCGAAGTGGGCGGCGACGCCTTCCAGGCTTCCTACTGGGGTTCGCAGCAGCCCAGCCCGCGGGTCCACGACTGGAACTTCACCATCGAGAAGGAGGTCATGGCCCAGACCGTGATGCGGCTGTCTCTGACCGGCGCTCATGCGAGGCATCAGGACACGCTCGACGACCAGAACGAAGTGATCTCGGAGTATGTCTGGTATTCCACGCGCGGAGTTCCGCTGCCCGAGGACTTCGACGCAGTGGCGGCGCAGCGGCCCATGTATCGTCCCGGCTTCCCGATGGGCGACATTCAGGAGTTCCGCCGCGACGGCTACGGCAACTCGGTCTCTTTCCTGGCGGAAGTGGAACGGCGGTTCAGCAAAGGTCTGGGCTACCAGTTCATTTACGTCCTGAACAATAACGCCTATGTCGGCGGCTACGGCTACAACTCCGTGGTCGCGCCGGCGAGTTCGTTTCTACCGGGGCAGGTGCCCACGGACCGGAAGGAACGCATGCGGCTGCTGGGCTACCAGCGCGACATCTCCATTCCGAAACACGACTTCCGGTGGAACTGGATCTATGAACTGCCGTTCGGCAAGGGACAGACGTTCCTGAAGAACGCCAGCCCGCTGTTGAACCACCTGGTGGGCGGCTGGCAGATCACCGGAATGGGTCGGCTGCGGAGCAACTACTTCAGCTTGCCCACCGACATCTGGCCGGGGTCGAACGCGGTGGAGTACTACGGACACAAGTATCCGATCAAGGACTGCCGGAGCGGCGAATGCTACGACGGCTGGCTGCTGTGGAACGGATACATTCCGGCGCACCAGATCAACCAGCCCGACGGCATCATGGGCGTTCCGGCGAACTACAAGCCGGCCGCGCAAACGCTGTGGCCGTACCCGGCTAATTACGCCTCGCTCAATCCGAACAACGACCCCAACTACGGCTACTATGGCACCAACATTGTGTTCATCCCGATGAAGGACGGCTCAGTGCAGGAAGTCGAGAAGTCGTGGAATGGCGACGTCTATTCCGGGTTCGGCGCACTGCATCCCTGGATCAACCAGCCGGTGCTCAGCACGAATACGTGGACCGTGGATGCATCGGTCAACAAGAACTTTGCCATCACCGAACGCTTCCGCCTGCGGGTGCAGGCCGATTTCTTCAACGTGCTCAATGTGCCGGGCAACAACTTCACTCCGCTGGACA
>JAEUQD010000302.1 GCA_016789925.1 Bryobacterales bacterium
GCGGTTCCGGAGGCGGACGCGGGGAACGTGGGCCGGGGCGCGCAAGTGAGTTTTCGAGTGCCGGCGTTTCCGGGACAGACGTTCCAGGGAACAGTGGCGCGGGTGGCGCGCGTGTTGGATGCGAAGACGCGGACGCTGCCGGTGGAGATCGACGTCGCCAACCCGGGCGGGCGGCTGGGTCCAGGAATGTACACGGAGGTGGACTGGCCGGTGAAGCGGGCGGGTCCGAGTTTGCTGGTTCCGGTGACGGCGGTGGCGACGACGACCGAGAGGAGCTTTGTGATCAGGGTTGTGAACGGGCGCGCGGAGTGGGTGAACGTCGCCAAAGGCGTAGTCCAAGGCGAGCGGGTGGAGGTGATGGGGGCGCTGCAAGAAGGAGACTTGGTCGTTCGGCGGGCAACGGACGAGATTCGGGATGGACAGGCGGTGGGCGGGCGGTAATGTCGCTGGGTGCATGGTGGCGGGGATGAGTTCGACCTGCCTTTTGAGGTTGTTTTCGCCTTTTGGACGCTACCGTTTGGTGAATTCGTCGCGCTGTTCGCGGATCCGTTTCACCAATTCGGGGTTCTTGAGGACCTCGGCGACGAGGGCGGCGTCGAATTCCTCGTCATTGAGCCGGGATTGCTCCGATTTGGCATTTCGTTTCGCATCCTGTTGAGCCCGTTGGATGATCCGGACATCGTGGAGCGCTCCGAGGGGCGCTTGCAGGTCGTTAAAGTGGGTGTCGGAGGCCATTTGGAGGCGCTGGAGGCGTTCCAGTTCGCGCAAATTGGCGCGGTAGGAGCCTTCGAAGCGGGCGTAGTAGCGCTGGTAGAGCGCGGCCTGTTTTTCGGTGTCGGGATGGTTGAGGGGGTCCTCGCCGAGGGAGTCTTCGAGCAGGGCGTTTTCGAGTTTGAGGACGCGCTGCATGTTCCAGGCGGAGATGAGGATGCGGCTGTAGGTGAGTTCCTGGAGGAAGCCCGTGGGGGCGAGGGAGAAACGGAGTTCGGCCTCGAGGGCCTCGAACTCGGGACGGTCGAATTCGGTGACGACCGGGTGCATGCTGGTGAGTCCGTGACGCATTGCGTTTTTGGAGGAGGCGGCCTTACCGGCCTCGGTGCGCGGTCCCGTCTGTTCAAACATTGAATTTCTCCTACATTTAGAAATAAAAAAGGACCGGGTTGTGCTCGACCGCTGCGGGTCGAGACAATCCGGTCCTTTACAGTTTTAAGGTAACATGGGGTGTCAAGGAGGGGTGTTGGGGAATACAGCATTTGGGGCGGTTGGGGGAGTTGGATTCGTTTCGCAGCGAGAGGGGATTTCGTTTCGCAAGCTATTGAAAAGACTAGAAACGGGGTGTCGAAAAGTGTCGAATGGGAGGGGAGGGGCGCGGTTAATTCTTAAAATTGCTTTATGGTGTGAACGCAATAGTCTGGATATTTGCATCAGTTACCTGGGAGGTGAAGGTACTGGAACTGACTAGCCGCAGGGTCTATGCAAATCGAGGACTGTCCCCATTCTGCCCCCATTCTGCCCCCCAAGTGCGGCGAGGGAGGAGCTGGGAAGGGGCGAAACGGCTACATGCTGAAATTTTCAGCGGTATTCTGCAACGTACTAGGAAGAAAAAACTCACTTTTACACTACCCAGGTTGTGATTTTTCGGGTAAGCTATTGCGGAGACGGCAGTTCGGTCTGTCACCGCAGGGAGGTGTAGGGGCGGCGATTTTGGAGTTTGCACAAGGGTAAATGGGGGGTAGTTATTTTTGTGTCTGTAAAGTATTGATTTTAGGTGGGTTCCGAAGGGAAGGGTCGGAATCCGTGCCCCGATAGGAAGGGGATTGAGACGTCCAGCTCTCTTCCCACTCGGACTCATTAAAGCACTTGTCGGAATCCGTGCCCCGATAGGAAGGGGATTGAGGCTGACCACGCGATGGGGTGGCAGGGACGAGTAGGCAACCTCTTCCGCGGCAGAATCATCGCGATCCCAAGATGACTAATGGCGCGGCCCGAACCGATCGCGCGACCCACGGAACGCCGGGCACGGCGCGCGATCTGATCGAGGTGGGTCTCTTTTCCGCGGTCGTCGCCGCAGATGCGTTGGGGATAGTTCCGCTCACGCAGACGATTTTTCAGCTCCCACTGATCTGGGTTTTTTTACGGCTCAGGGGCGAACGGTGGTTCAATCTCGGTTTCGCCCGGCCGGCGCGGCTATTGGGGCCGGTGTTGATTGGCTCGGTTGCGGGCGTCGTCATGGAACTGTTGGCCGTACTCGTCACCACGCCTTGGATCAGTAGCCTGTTTGGCGTCGAGCCTGACTATTCCGGTCTGAAAGGGATTCGCGGGAATGCCGGGATGCTGGTGTTGTTCCTGGCATTGAATTGGACGCTGGCGGCGGTGGGAGAGGAGCTCTGCTTTCGGGGCTTTTTGATGAACCGGGTGGCGCGGATTCTCGGTGGGGGCCGCGGCGCGTGGGTTCTCAGCCTGGTGTTGGGTAGCGCACTGTTCGGATGGGGGCACACCGAGCAAGGGGTTTCGGGGTGGGTGCAAGAGGGACTCAGCGGCTTGCTGCTCGGAGTGCTTTTCCTGCTGGGCGGGCGCAATCTCACGATCCCGATCGTCGCTCACGGTGTGTCGAACACCGTGGCCTTCATTCTTATCTACTTGGGCAGATACCCAGGGTTGAATTCCCTGCCGTAGCGCGCCGGGCTACACTCAGCGCGTGAAGGGGTACAAGGAGCGAATGGCGAGGATGTGGGCCTGGCCTTTCATCGAGTTATAGAAACCGACGGTTGCGTTGAGCCGGTAGAAGTAGGCATCGCCGGGCTTGGCCGGGAAGCGGCCTTCGACGCCGTCCATGCCGCTGCCGGCCACCATGTCGCCTTCCCCGTCGAGGAGCAGGTAGATCTCTTCCTCACGGTCGTGATGATGGGGGAAGTTGGTGCCGCCGGGAGCGAACTCCATGACAAAGAGGCTGGTGAGCACGTGACCTGAGGCGAGGCGGTCGCGGGTGCTGTTCCAGTCGCCCATCATCAGTTGATAGAGGGTGGAAGGAGGATGGTTGCCGACGACCTGCTTTTTGACTTCGCTTAGATTGGCCTTGAGGAGTTTCTCGGGACGCCGTGGTTCCACGCTCTTGGGAAGAAGAAATCCCATCACGACGACCTGGACGGCATCCTGACCGGGGGCGGTGACACCGTGCGGAACGCCTGCGGGGAGATAGAGGAAGTCGCCCTTTTGAATGGAATGGCGCTCGCCGCCGTAGACGACCTGGCCGGCGCCTTCCATGACGTAATAGACCTGCTCCTCGCGAGGATAGTCGACGATGGCGCTGCTTTGGCCCGCGGTGAGACGCAAGACGCCGTAACGAGCGACGCCGCGCACGACGCCACCCTGGCGGAACAACGGCTTGTATTCGCAGTCGCGCGCGCAGAGGTCGTCGGCAGCGGGCTTCGCGTCCTGAATGCTGGTTTTGAGGTAGGTTGGATCCACGGGCCGCTCGGCCGTCCAAGCCAGAGCAGCCATGAGCAGAGCAAGGATACAAATACGCATGACGCTTGCTATTATTTCATTTTTGTATGCAAGCGGAACTCTCGGGGAAAGTGGCCCTTGTTACCGGCGCATCGCGGGGGCTGGGCGCGGCCATTGCAAAGAAACTGGCACTTTGCGGCGCATCGACGGTGATCAACTATTTCCGGTCGCGAGAGAAAGCCGAAGCGTTGCGCGAGCAACTTCAGGAGCAGGGCTGCCGGGTGGCCACCATCGAGGCTGACGTCAGGAGCGAAGCCGGAGTGGCTCAACTCATCGCCAAGACCCACACGGTGTTCGGGCCGGTCGATATCCTCGTTTTGAACGCGACGGGTCCACAACCTTTTCTGACGATCGAGAAGCAGACGTGGCAGTCGTATCTCGATCAGTTGGAGTTCTTCGTCAAGTCGCCGCTGCTGCTGGTGAAGGAAGTGTTGCCGGACATGAAGCGCAAACGGTCCGGGCGCATCATTCAGATCGGGAGCGAGGTGTTTGAATTGGGCCAACCCGAGTTCGCCAACTATGTGGCGGCGAAGGGCGCGCAACTGGGCCAGACCCGGTCGTGGGCGAGGGAACTGGCGGTTTACGGAATCACGGTGAATCTGATTGCCCCGGGCTGGATTCCGACGGAGCGGCATACAGGGACACCGCAGGCGGAGCTGGATGCCTATGCCGCCCGTGTTCCGATGCGGCGTCACGGCGTGCCCGCCGATGTGGCCGAAGCGGTGGCTTACCTGGCTTCACCGGGCGCGAACTTCATCACCGGTCAAAGACTGTCGATCAACGGCGGTAATACGCTCGAATAATCCTCGACCGGGACCCAACCCATTACGCCGAAGCCGCCGACATAGTAGGCCGAGTTCACCACGAGCCGGTAGAAGGCGAAGTCGCCGAAGTTGACCCATTGTTCGGCGTCGGGATGCCGGGCGAGGAAGAGGGCCTGGACTTCTTTGGCATGCCGCACGGGCTCGACGTCGCCCAGCAGCGTCAACCGCCCCGCGACGACGGATTCGCCGGAGGGTATGCTTTCGGCCACCAGCAGGCTGGCATGAGGATTGGTGAGCGCGTTTTGCGTATGTTGAGCCATCGCGCTAATGAGGAGGATGGGATTCCCGTGGTCATCCAGTGCATATTGCACAACCGACCCGAAGGGATACCCCTGATGCCTTTTTGAAAGGGTGCAAAGCGTTCCAACGCGTTCCCTGGCGGCCAGCTCGCGGGCACGCTCAGCAAGTGGATTTTCTGACATAGCTCACTTCTTCTCTTCGGCCAAAAGACTCCCGGTGGTGGTATCAATTTTGAAGCGTTTGACCAATAGTTTTCCGCTCTTGACGCGCTCGGCAATCGCCGGACGCCGCATTAACTCTTCAAACTTCTCTTCCCGCTTGTGAACGAGGTTGGATAGGCCCGGAAACCGGTTCGCTTCGTGGCCGGACGCGACTTTCTCCATCGCACAATCGGTGTGGGTGGTAAAGAGGACCAATTCGACGGCGTGCTCCTCGACCGCGAGCTCAATGGCTTCGATCATCTCATCGGATAACACCGAACCCGGCAAGCGGACAACGTCATAGTATCCGCGTGAATCCCCCAAGATCACTTCGGAGTTCAGCCGCGGATCCATGCACATTACGGCCATAACCTCCGGCTTGCGCCTCGGACCCGCCACCGCGCGTTCGACGTGCGAGGCCGTTTTGTTATCGATGAGTACGGTCTCGAGCAGTTCCTGCGGGGTGCCGACATGACCGGCGCGGGAGAAGCCGTTGACAAACCCCTGGACCATATGACCGGCCGAGACAAGCCCGCCGCCGGTAAAGAACATGGCGGGTCGCCAGAAGAAGACAAGAAGGACCGCGAGTAAGACAAAGAGAAGACGGCTTGCTTTCACACGAACTCTCCTACTGAGACGATGTGCGTGGGGGAGCAATTTCGTTGCCATTTTTTGAAGTCACGCTCGGCATACACTGTATGCATGCCGTATGACTTCCGCCGCCGCGACTTGTTCCACGCTGGTCTTGCCGCCGCCATCCCTTGGCCGGCCGCCGCCGCTCTCAGTTCGGAAAACCGGAAGCCGGGCGCGCGCGACTGGCAACTGACACGAGTCCGCACCGATCAAAGCAAAGGCCACCGCAGCTCGCTGATCGAAGGGTATTGTTCGCACCAGTCGATCGAGGCCGGGCAGACGCTCCAGTTTCACGTGTCCGCGAAGCCGGCCCGGCGGTTTGTGATCGATGTGTACCGGATGGGCTATTACGGCGGCGCGGGGGCGCGCCATATGACCCAACTGGGTCCTTACGCGGCGAAGCCGCAGCCTGATCCCCCAGTGGAAGAGCGCCGGTTGCGGCAGTGCGCGTGGGAACCGACGGCGGATCTGAAGATCCCGGCGGATTGGCCTTCGGGCGTGTATCTGGGCCGGCTCACGCGGATTCCGGAAGAGAAGTTCGAGCACGCCTGGCAGAGCTACACGATCTTTGTGGTGCGGGACCGGCGCAAGGCGGATGTTTTGTTCCAGGTGTCGGACAATACGTGGGCGGCCTATAACAAGTGGCCCGATAACTTCTCGCTGTACACGGATCCGCGGCACGCGTGGGCGCCGAACGTCGCGGCCTCTTTTGATCGCCCGTATGGGAAGTACGCGCAAATCTACGATCATCCGCTGTCGATCGGTTCGGGGGAATTCCTGCTATGGGAGTATCCGCTGGCGTACTGGCTGGAGTCGCTGGGCTATGACGTTACTTACACGTCGAACAGCGACATGGTCGACCCGCAGCAGTTTCTTCGGGCGAAGGCGTTCCTGTCGGTGGGGCACGACGAATACTGGGATCCGCGGCAGTACGACGGGGCGATGGCTTCGGTGCGGGCGGGCGTCTCGCACCTCTACCTGTGCGGCAACGCGGTGATGGGCGTCACGCCGTTTCAGAAGTCGGCGACGGGCCGGCCGAACCGGGTGATCTCGCGCGATGGCGTTTACGGCGGCGTCTATGGCGGGTTCGAGAAGTGGTTCCACAAGGACCCCTTCCCGACGGAAGGGCCGGCCGCCAACAAACTC
>JAEUQD010000316.1 GCA_016789925.1 Bryobacterales bacterium
CATCCCGCGCTCATCATAGGCGCCCTGAAACCACCGCCCGCTCATCTCGCGACGGTTGCGCTCTACGAGCATGACCTCCCGAAACTGTCCGTCGCCCGTGCCCGAGCGTCCCCGCCACTGAAATCCCGTATAGACAATCGCACGTCCCGCTCTGGTCACCAGTTCGCCCGAACGGGCATACCGGAACTCCACCTCGGTGACAAACTCGTCTTCTTCGCGGTCGCGCCGCACCGTCATCTGGCCGAATGCCCAGCCTTTGCCCGTTTCATACCCGCTCACCGCCCACCTGCCCTCGACCCGCGCGGCGCCTGCCGCGGCGGACCACCCGGTCCACTCCGCCGTCTTCAGCGGAAACGCACCCGACAAATGCTCAATCGCCTTCTCCATCGGATGCCGGTTATCCGGCGGCCGTCCGTCGGGTCCCGGTTCCCGCTGCGGCGGCCCCGTGCGCCGGAACGCCTGAAAGTCCGACAGCGGATAGTAGCCGCGGTGCATCCCGATCAGCAGACCCCACTCCTGTTTGGTGCGCCGCTGTAACAGCACCCGCCCCACGGAATGGCACCGGTTACATGTCGCTTCGGTTTCCGGACTCGCCTTGTACTGGAAATCGATGACCCGCCGCTCCACCTCAAATTGCGCCCCGCGCGCCTCCTCGGGCGCGAGCCCCAACCGGTTTGCAAGGTACTTCACGATCACTCGCGCTTCCTCCGGCGTCAGCTTGACGCCGTTCAACGCCACCATGCGCTTGATCGTCTGCTGCCAGCCTTCCGGCGTCGTCCGCCGGAATGAGATGCGCGACATGCGGCCCTTGTCATCGGCCGCGTGACAGCCGCCACAGCGCTGTTTCACCACCTCGTTGTCGATCGCGATGCCCTGGTCCGCATCCGGATCCTGCGCCGGCGCCGGCGCTTGCGCCATCGCAATGAGTAGCAGTGCCCGTATCAGCATCCCTGATTTCCCTGATTGTACTCGTTCCTCAGCACGCCGCAGGCGATCAGCACCGACAGGACACTGGCAAACCGCGACAACTCCACCGGCTGCGCGGTCCGGTTGTACGCCTCGAACAGATCCGGCACCTGCCCGCATTGCGGCGCCATCTCTACAAGCTTCAGCACGTCCACGCCCTGCACATACTGCAACCCGCGCGGCCAGCCAGGCGCCGCCAGCGCCTCGCGGGCCACAATCTCATTGCCTTCGATTCCGGCATGCACCTCTCGGGTCACGCTCTCGGCGACCTTCAGCCGCAATCCGTCGGCCCGCCGCAACGCTGCCCACGCCTCCACGACATCCGCCTGCCGGTAGAACGCCTCCACTTCCGCCCGCCGCGCGTAAAACGCGTGGTCTCCCGCCTCGCCCCAAAATTGCGCCGTGCGCCGCCGGAAGTTCTGATAGACCTGCTTTTCGCGTTCGTCGTAATAGCTGAGCGCCAGTTCCTGCCGCTCCGGATGCCGCAGTGCCGTATGCACCACCACCGCCGCCAGCCACGCCGACGCCATCGCCTTCCGCACTCCATACGATGACAACGGGTCCAAAAACGATCCTGCATCGCCCACCAGCAGCCAGTTCGCTCCGGCAAACCGCGTAGACGTGTATCCGGTCGCGTCCCACCCCCAAATGGGCCCCTCCGGCGACTTCCCGGTGAGCATCTTCGAGAACGCCCGCGTCTTGCTCAACTCTCCCCGGTACGTGGCCGTCCGCCCCTGCTGCCGCACCAGCCGCGTTACGGCGGAATCCACCATGCACGCCACCTGCCGCCTGCCCTCCTCGACCGGAACCGACCACGCCCATCCATCCCCGTAGCTTTCGATCATCGTGTATTCGGGCGCCCCGGCCACCGCCCACATGCCGCACAAACACGCCGTGCGGTTTGGCTCGAGCACCCGCATGTCCTTCCCCAGCATGCCTCTGCGCCCGGAGCAATCCAGCACGAACCGGCCCTCCACAACGCGCCCATCCTCCAGTGCCACCCCACGTCCGTCGAAGCCCTTCGCCTTCGCGCGGATCATCTCACCCCGGTACAGCCCCCGCAAGTAGTGGTCCCATGCGGTCCGCTTGACGTGGAACCCATGCCCGTCCTGGAACGCCTCCATCCTCGGCTCGTCCGTGCCCCAATACACCAGATTCCCCGCCGACCGCGCCAGCCCGCCCGGCTCCTCCACTCCCACCACCCGCAACAGCCGGCGGATGCTCGGCGGCAGGCTTTCCGCCCGCTCGGAACTCGCCCCCGGCCCCACGAGCACCACCGCGTGTCCCCACGCTGCGAGTAGCCGCGCTGCGGTCGATCCAGCCGGCCCGTCCCCAACCACCACCACGTCCCATCGCATTTTTGTATCTTAATTGCAAGGATGCCAAGCTTCTCTTGAGCCACACCTGCAAATCTCGTAAAATTCAAAGTAATTAACATGCCAGCACGGGCCACAGTCAGTAAAGAATTGGCAGACCTCTTCAGTGTTCTCTCCAACCCCCACCGCGTCCGCATCATCGAGGAGCTGCGCGGCGGCGAGGTCGATGTCAACGGTCTTCAGGTCGCCGTGGGTATTTCTCACTCCGGCGTCTCCCAGCATTTATCCGTCCTCCGCGCACACCGCCTCGTGGCCGAACGCCGCGATGGCCGTCGCGTCTTCTATCATCTCCCTCAGCCCGAACTGGCCGAGTGGATCCTCGCCGGCTTAAACTTCATCGAGGGTGAAATCGCTCATACCGACGAGATTCGCTCCGCCGTCGAGCAGGCCCGCCAACTCTGGGCGGGCGCGGAGAAGTAGTCCAGGCGCAGCCCCGCACAGCACCCCCGCCGCGCCTCGAATGAAACCGGCCCCGCTCTTCAATATTGTCTCCGTGATTCTGCCTGTGGCGGGAGCGATCTACGCGTGGACCGTCTACTCGAAGTCCAGCGCCGATACTGTCGGAGGGGCTATTGGAATCCTCTTGGGCGCCTACATCGTCTTCGCGATCGCGTGCCTGGCCGGCGAAGCTTCGGCGATCGTGGCTCTCGCCCGCGCCGAGCGGCCCGGCTGGCTATCCGTGGCGGGAGCGATCCTCAATCTCTCGGCGGTGGTCCCTCCTCTCTATTTCTTCATGACGAAAAAATAGCCGCGAGACCCTCGGCCAACTGCGGCTCGCGCTCCATCGCGTAATTTCTTCCCGCCGATCTGGCAAGATCTTCCTGATCGCCACGGCACAATACCTCCATATATCTGAAAACACTCATGCAATCCCCTTTGGCACACAGGTTGCTCCCTCACTTTCACCAAACAAACCACAGCAAGGAGCTTTTCCAGCCATGCGCTATCGGTGTGTCTTTGCGTTCTTAGTTACAGCCACTCTCGCCTCGGCCAAGCACGACGTCGTCGAGCGGGTGCAATCGGCGAAAACCGTCTTCGAGGAGATCATGTCTTCTTCAGACAAATCCATTCCCCATGACCTCCTGGAGAAGGCCCATTGTCTCGTCATCGTGCCCTCGCTCAAGCGCGGCGGCTTTATCGTTGGCGCACAGTATGGCGTCGGCGTCGCCACCTGCCGCCAGGCCGGTGGGGCGGGTTGGACCGGACCGTCCACAGTCCGCATGGAAGGCGGCAGCATCGGCCTGCAAATCGGCGGCGGGGAAACCGACGTAGTGATGATGGTGATGAACAAAGAAGGCGCCGCCAAGCTGATGAAGAGTGAGTTCACGCTCGGCGGAGAAGGCGCGGTGATGGCTGGCCCCGTCGGTCGCGCCGCTACCGCCGAAACCGACGCCTACATGCGCGCCGAGATTCTTTCCTATTCACGCTCCCGCGGCGTCTTTGCCGGCGTTGCCATCAAGGGATCGACACTTCGCTCCGACGACGGCGACAACAAGGCTCTTTACGGTCGCGCGGTCACCCACGAGCAGATCCTCCAGGGCAAAGTGAAAACTCCTTCCGCCGCGGCCTCACTGATGGCCACGATCCGGAAATACTCGGTCCGCGAACGCTCCTCCATAGAAAGGACAACGCCATGCTGCACTACTCGGTTGTATTCCTGATCATTGCCCTGATCGCGGCGTTCCTGGGATTCTCCGGCATCGCCGCCACCTCGGCCGGCATTGCCAAACTGTTGTTCCTCGTGTTTCTGGTCCTGTTTCTGGTCAGCCTGATTACAGGACGAAGAACCACGGTCTGAATAAACCAAAGGAGACAAGATGATGAACTGGGATCAAATCGAAGGAAACTGGACACATTTCCGCGGCAAGGTCCGCGAACACTGGGGCCGCCTCACCGACGATGACCTCGACATCATCGCAGGCCGCCGCGACCAACTGATCGGGCGGATCCAGTATACCTACGGCCTGCTCAAGGAGGCAGCCGAAGCTCAGGTCCGCGATTTCGAAAACAAGCTCAAAGGCTTCGTCGATCAGACCCGCTCCTTCGTTGATGATGTCAAACTCAAGGGCCGCCACACGTCCGCCACACGCTGACCACTGTCTGAGAGGGCGATGACAAAGCCCGCCGCATTCCTTCGCATATCTGGTTGAACAGCGAATTCAACCAAACGAAAGGAATCAGCCAAATGCGACTACTGCAACTGGCGGCGGCGGGCTTTGTTTCATCCCTGCTGACCGCCCAAGTCCCGATCGATGCCAACCGTCTCTTCCAACTCGAACGTCAGGTTGGTTGGGTCTACGGAACCGCCCGCGAAGTGGGCGACCCCTTCTACACCGAACACTGGGTGCTCAACCCCGATTTCGTTAAACCCAGCCTCAAATCCCAAGCCAAACTCCAGGTCGTCCCCCAATCGCCCAGCGAATTCAAGGATGAACAGGACTTCCTCGCCCGCGTCCCCTTCTCCAAGGGCAGCAAGTACATCCGCGCCACGGTCCAGGAATTCAACTATCTGCCGGCGGTGCAACGATGAAACGCTTCATGATCCCCGCCCTCTTGTTGATCGCCGCAGCTGCGTTCGGCCAACTCGACCCCGGCATGAAGGGCGACACCTTCGGACTCTACGAGTCGGGCAACAAGGTGGGTGAAGTCTTCATTCCCTACCAACAGGCAGGCGCCACTCGATCCGTCGAACACTGGGTCATGTTCCCGAACTATGTCTACCCGAGCCCCAAGTCGCTCGCCACGCTCGACATCGTCCCCCAAAGCACCAACGCCTATCGCGACGAAAACGATTTCTTCGCCCGCGTGCCCTTCGAAAAAGGCGCAAAATACGCCCGTGTTGACGCCGAGGAGTTCGACTACCTGCCTGCTGTTCAGCGCAAGTAACGGTTAGTAGGCCGCCAGCCAGCGCGCCTTCTCGAGCAGTTTGGCCTTGTCCGGCAGGAAAGCTTGTTCCAGTGGTGGGCTGTACGGCACCGGCGTATCCGGCGCCGCCAGCCTGACCACTGGACCATCCAGATACTCGAACGCCTTTTCCGTAATCCGCGCCGCGATCTCTCCGCCGATCCCGCCTGTCAGCGTCGCCTCATGCAGCACAATCGCCTTCGACGTCTTCTTCACGCTGGCGAGAATGGTTTCCTCGTCGATCGGCAGCAGCGTCCGCAAGTCGATGATCTCCAACTCCACGCCCTCGCGCGACAGCACCTCGGCGGCTTCCCGCGCCACGTGCACCATCGCCCCATACGTGATCACGCTCATGTGCCGGCCTTCCCGGTCCACCCGCGCCTTCCCTAAAGGCACCGTGTAATCGCCCTCGGGAATCTCTTCCTTCACCCGCCTGTACAGCGCCTTGTGCTCGAAGAAGATCACCGGATCGTTGTCGCGAATCGCGCTCTTGATCAGTCCCTTGGCGTCATACGCCGTCGCCGGTTCCACCACTTTCAGCCCCGGCGTGTGCACAAACCACGCCTCGGGATTCTGCGAATGGTACGGACCCCCGTGGATGCCTCCGCCCGAGGGCGCGCGCACCACAATCGGAGCCGGCGCGTTCCACCGGTACCGCGTCTTCGCCGCGAAGTTCACAATCTGGTCGAACGCGCACGAGATGAAGTCGGAAAACTGCATCTCCGCCACCGGCCGCAGCCCCATGAAACTCGCCCCAATGGCCGCGCCGACAATCGCCGACTCGCTGATTGGCGTATCCACAATCCGCTTCTCGCCGAAATGCTCCAGCATCCCCGCCGTGATCTTGAACGCACCGCCGTAGACGCCCAGGTCTTCCCCCAGGCAAAACACGTTCGCGTCGCGCTCCATCTCTTCCCAGATCCCCTGGCGGATCGCTTCCAAGTACGTCACTGTCGGCATTACTGCGCGGGCTCCTCGTAAACACCTTCCGTCAACGTCGAAGGATCGGGATACGGACTCGCTTCCGCCCACTCAATCGCTTCATCCACTTCGCGCCGAATGCCGGCGAAAAGCTGGTCAATCTCGTCCTGTGTCGCTTCGCCGCGATCCAACATGCGGCGCTCCAGCCTCACGATCGGGTCTTTCGCTCCCCACTCTTCCCACAGATGCTTCGGTACGTAGTCGCCGCCGTCGTGCGCCGAATGTCCCGTCATCCGGAACGTCTTGCACTCGATCAGATAAGGACCCGCCCCCGACCGGCAATGTTCCGCCGCCCGCTTCGTTGCGTGGTACACCGCCCAGACGTCGTTACCGTCCACAATCTCGGCCGGAATCCCGTAGCCCGGCGCGCGGTCGGCCACGTGCTGGCAGGCCATCTGCTTCTCGAGCGGCGTGGAATACGCGTACTGGTTGTTGTTGCAGATAAAGACCACCGGAGCCTTCTGCACGGCCGCCAGGTTGATCCCTTCATGCCAGTCGCCCCGCGACGTGGCCCCGTCCCCAAAGTAGTTGAACACGATGTTCCGCGAACCCTGGTACTTCAGCGCCATGCCCGCCCCCGTGGCCACCGGCACACTCGCCGCCATCGCCGAAATAATCGCGACAATCCGCTTCGACAGGTCGCCCATGTGCATGTTGGCGTCCCGGCCGCGCGTCAACCCGCCCACACGCCCCATATACTGCGCAAACACGTGCTTCGGCTCGATTCCCCGGATGAAGTACAGCGCCAGATCCCGGTGGCACGGGAACAGCATGTCTTCCGGTTCCGCCACCAGTCCCGACCCGACGCAGATCGCCTCCTGCCCGCGCCCCACATACACGCCACCCAGGACCTTTCCCTGGCGGTAGAGACGGCGTTCTATCCGCTCTTCCACCTCGCGTTGGAGAAACAGATATCGCAAAAACTGGCGCGAAAGCTCCGCCTCCGGCGTCGAGCCGGAGACTGTCTCCACAATACGCGTCGGAAGTGGTGTTAGTGCAGCCATCGAAACCCCAAACCCACAAGTATACGCTGGCAGCCGGCCCTCAGGCTCATGCTCGCGGGTCTATAACGGATCCGGCGGCCGCACCCCAGCCTTCAGCATCTGCGCCCGCTCGCCGTCGTACGGCGGCGACAGCAGCAGCGGCGACGCCTGGTAGGCCCGGAAGAGGTCCGCGATGAAGTGCATCCGCTGCGCGAAGTCCGCCCAGTCCCGCGCACCCGAACCTCGCAGCGAATCCGGCGTTGGATCGACTTTGGCCACAAACGCGCGCAATTCCGGATCGCTTAAGCGCCGGAGATTCTCAGGAAACTTCGCCCGCAGGTCGTGCCCCAGCCGCAGTGTCTCCGGACCCGGCAGCGTGATCGTCATCATGCAATTCGTGACCACCTTGCGGACGTGCCCAGCCAACTTGTCGCAGAACGTCCGCAGCAAAGGACGAAACATGGCCGGCCCCGCCGGCAGGCACGCGCACAACTCGTCCGGATCCACCGAAGCGGCGTTCATCGCACCCTCGATCTCCGGTTGCAGCCGCGTTTGCTCATGAAAGCCTACCAGCAGGTTCCCGAACAACAGGCTCTCGTCCCGCTGCCGCGGATCGAAACCGAACCAGGCGCGGTGGTACTGCCGGAACGCGAGTTTCAGCAAATCCTGCCCATTAGGAGGCGGGCCCGGCTTCAGCTTGCCGCAGAACTCGTCCAGACCCTCGGGACCCTCCGCAAACCGCAACAGGAACCGAGACAACTCCGCCCCGATCTCCACAAACACTTTGACGTTGCCCGCACTGACAAAATCCGAGGCCCGGCCGAACGGACCCAGTTTCGCGAGCGCATCGCTCACGGCGTCGAACGCCAGCAGTTTTCCCGCGGGCAACGCGGCCGGACCACCGAAATCGCGCAACGCCAGACGCAGCATATCTTCCGACCGGATCGAGTTCCCGGCCTGCTTCGATGCCCACGTCGCAAACCCGCTCCAGTTCACCCGGCCCGGCACGCGCGATGCAAACGCCCGCGCGATTTCCGAGTAGCCTTGCGTGACATTTAGATTCCGGATAACCAAGTCCTTCATCGCGCCAATCCGCTGGCACTCGCCCGGCGACGGAAAATCAGGTAACATCTCGGGGAAGACTACCATGTTCTGCCCTTTCTGCGGTGCTCAACAAGATGACGACGCGAAGTTCTGTACTTCCTGCGGCCAGACGAT
>JAEUQD010000354.1 GCA_016789925.1 Bryobacterales bacterium
TTCCGAGGCCCAAGCACTCCACTTCCGATCGCCGCCGTTTTCCCCCAGACCTCCAAGCGTGGCAAACGCGAGACCTGCCCACTCTTCCCGCAAGCAAATCTCGCGCTGCCCGAGAGTATCCGGCGGGCGGCGGGCGCAGAAGACCGGGCGCATCGAGGCAGGAAGTGGTTCTCCTTTCCTGGAAGGAAAGGGCTGGCGATAGCGGCACTCAGTAGGCGCTGCCGGCGGCCGGCGCAGGGCGCGGAGGCGCGGCCGCCACCGCGGAACCGCCGAACGGCACGGAAGCGCTCCCTAGCGCCAGGGCGAGATCGAGCGGCGCTCCCTTGAGGTCGACGGTGATGTTTTCGGCGAGGCGGCCAAGATTGTAGGTTCTGTCGCGAAACGTGAAGTCGGCGGCGGAGGCTTTCGTGAACGACCCCGTGTTTATGGTTGCCGTGAAGGGGACAATGGTCGCCATAGCGCCCCGCGCCCGATACTCGGCGATGAGGTTGTTCATGATGTCGATCTCGCCGGGATTTCTCTATGAAGCCGTGGCGGCGGCCTTGCGGTCGCGGAACACGAACAACATCAGCAGCAGAATGGCGCCGGCGCCGGCGGCTGAGCTTAGCCAGAACCCGGTCCAGTTGCGCTGGGCTTCGCCGTTCACCATGGTGGTGAACACGTCCACCGCGGTGCCGGAACTCAGCGACCCGAGGAACATGCCCACGCCGTAGGTGAGGAACGTGAGCAGTCCCTGCGCTGTGCTTTGCAGGGCGGGCGGCGCCACGGAATTGGTGTAGATCTGCCCGGTGAGGAAGAAGAAGCAGAAGCAGATGCCGTGCAGGAGAATGGCGGCATAGAACATCCACATGCCGCCCTCGGCGTTGCCCAGGGCCAGCAGGACATAGCGCACGGCCCAGGCAAGCAGGCCGAGCAGCAGCACGTTCTTGATGCTGAAGTGCCGGTACATCCAGGGCATCGCCAGCGTGAACACCACCTCGGACACCTGGCCGAGGGACATCTTGCCGGCGGCGTTGATCACGCCGACCGCGTTCAGATAGGCATTGGTGAACGAGAAGTAGAAGGTGACGGGGATGCACGCGAGCACCGAGGCGACCAGGAAGGCGAGGTACGAACGGTCTTTCAACAGCACCAGCGCATCCAGCCCGATCATGGTCTTCCAGCCCGCCTTCTCGCCCTTGCTGACGGGCGGCGTGTGCGGCAGCGCCAGGCAGAAGAAGCCCATGAACACCGATCCCACGGCGGCAATGCGGAACGGCATCGGCGCGGCTTCGATGCGCATCCAGCCGACGATCACGGAGATGAGAATCCAGCCGAGCGGGGCGAAGATGCGGATGGGCGGGAACTGCGTCTTCGGGTCGGTCATGTGGCGCATCGCGAGCGAATTGGTGAGCGGCACGGCCGGGAAGTAGCACAGGCAATAGGCCAGCATCAGCGCGTAGACGGTGCCGAAGTCGGTGGCGTAGGACACCATCCAGAGAATCACCGACCCGGCGAGAAACAGCACCGACAGCACACGCTCGGTGGAGAAGAAGCGGTCCGCCACCAGCCCCACGATGAGGGGCGAAATCATGGACGCCAGCGCGGTGGTGCCGAACACCGCGCCCGCCTGCGTTCCGCTGAATTTGAGCGTGGCGGTGAGGTAGGTCCCGATGGTCATGTACCACGCCCCCCAGATGGCGTAGGTGAGAAACATCATGGCGGCAAGGCGTGCGCTGACGGAAAACGGCATAGCTGCCAGTGTAAACGAGAAACGGGCGGGCGCGCCTTAGGAGACCGGACGCTTGTCCTTCGGCACGACGCTCGGGCGCTTCGGATTCACGACGTCGGGAATGCCGCCGCGGAGATCGAACTCCGCCTCCAGCAGGTCCGGCCCGTGCTGGATCTTATAATCCATTTCGTCCTTGTGCAGGGGCACGACACCGAGAAAATAGATGGTCTCCTCGCGGTTCAACTCGAGTTTGGCGAACGCCTCGCTCCAACCTTCCGGGGGCACCAGCATCGCCCCGCACAGTTCCGTGTCTTCGGAGAAGGGGGCCGGCGGATCGTCGTTCGGGACCGAATGAAAGTCGAACAGCCAGGTTTGATAGGCGTGGGGCATGCGCGCCAGCGTCTTCAACAGCACGAGCGGCCAATTGTTGCGCTCATCCGCCAGATCTTCCGGACTCAGCGGCCAATCGCGTGGCAAACAGATATACAGCTCCGCCAGGCTGTATTCCTTCGCTTCGGGCGGCGTGTGCATCGGCCGGTCGCTCATTCCCGACGTCACAAATACGTGAAAGGGCCGTTGTTCCGTGGGCTCGACGTGCAGGATATTCACTTGCACATACTCCGCCTCGGTTTCCACCATCATCGCCGCGACATGGCCGAGATGCTTCCCGATATGAGTCACGATCGCCGCCCCATGCCGCCCCGACTCCGGCCCGATCTCCGGGTTGCCTACCGGCTCCTCGAAGCGCACCACCTTGCCGGCCGCACCACCGCCTGGATTCATCACCTGATTCTATGCCGCCCGCAAGACCGTGCACACGCTCGCGCAGAGCGGTCCGCCGATGTTGAATGTCGCGGCGGCCCGCGCATCGTCCACCTGCAATTCGGCCGGCGCCTTACCCAGCAACTGCCTGGCCGCCCAGCCGATCATCGCGATGCCGGTGGCGCCCACCGGGTGGCCCTTTGCGATCAGCCCGCCCGAGGTGTTGATGCCGCACTCGCCATCCGGCGCGGCTTTGCCGTCCACCCAATACTTCGCGCCTTCGCCCACCTGCGCCTTGCCAATCACTTCGGTGCCGATGGCGCCCATCACCGAGAAGCAGTCGTGCACCTCGGCGACATTGACGTCCACCGGCAGCAGTCCCGCCATTTCGTAGGCACGCCGCATCGCGCGGTAGGCTCCCTTGGGCCGCAGCACGTCGCGCCCTTCCTTCTTGAGCGGATCCACGGCTTGTCCGAACCCGGCCAGTTGCACGCAATCCTGCTTGCGCACGCCGAGGCGCGACAATCCTTCCTCGGTGGCCAGAATCAGGCCCGCGTAGCCGTCGCTGATCTGCGAACAGTCGTAGGTTTTCAACGGCAGCCCATCCACGACATAGCGGTTGATGCCTTCGAGCCGCACCGCATCGTCCACGCTGACCTGCGCCTTCTGCATCTGCGCGCACGAGTTGTGCTTCGCGTTGGCGTACTCCTGCGCGGTGATGTGCGCGAGGTCGCGTTCGGTGACGCCGTGCTCGCGCATGTAGTCCTGCATCACTTCGGCAAACAGGTGCGGGAAGACGAACACCTTGCCTTCGCGCTCGTCCGGATAGGAGAAGTAGCCCAGCACCTTGCCGATGAGCTTCCCGTCCATCTTGCCTTCGTGGTCGCGCATCTTCTCGTAGCCAATGGCGATGCCCGTGTCGGCGAGCCCGGCGAGCAATTTGTGCGCGACCGACAAGACCGCCTGTCCGCCCGAGGCGCAGGCGTTCTCGACGGCTTCAATCGGTTTCGTTTCGAGACCGGGAGTCTGCGCCATCAGCCCGGCCAGCAGTCCCTGCTCGTTGAGCGTGAAGTTGCACGCCGCGCCGATGCTGCCGCAATCCATCTCGCCTACCGGTGCGTCAATCTCGCGGCAGGTCTGCTCCACCGCGTTCCGCACGATGGCTGGAACCGTCATGCCCATCAGCTTGCCGAATTTCGACTGGTGATACGCCGCAATGTACAGCTTCTTCATGCCTGGCCTCCTTCTTCCAATCTACGTTCCCGTGACAATCCCGCCGTCGACGCTCAACACCGTGCCGGTGACGAAACTC
>JAEUQD010000355.1 GCA_016789925.1 Bryobacterales bacterium
GTCGCCGAAGGAGATACTTACGCCAAGTACCCGGACGACGAGACTTACCCTCACCTGATGGTCAATTACATCCAGGTTCCGCGGCTTCCCGCGTTTGATGAAGACTGGTCGCCCATCACCCAAGCCATGCGCGCGGGCCGCTTCTTCGTCACCAGCGGCGAAGTGTTAATCCGTTCGGTCAGCCTGGAAGGAAAAAACGCCGTCAACGCCGATGTCGAATGGACCTTCCCACTCGAATTCGTCGAAGTCGTCTGGGGCGACGGCCGCGAAACCGCTCGCAAAATCGTTTCGGCCACCGACAAACTGGCTCACTCGACTTCCCGCTTCCGCATCCCGATTGACCTTCAGGGCAAGAAGTGGGTCCGCTTCGCGGCCTGGGACTCGGCCGGCAATGGAGCGATCTCCCAACCCATCCACCTCCGCTGATCGGAGGCCGGCTACCACCCCATCACGTAGTCGTCTTTGGCCGGGCTCACGGCGCCCCACAGGACGCCGGTCCGAGGGTCGACCATGACCATTTTGACGGCTCCCACGGCGCTCAATTGTTGGAAATAGGGCTGCTGGAGAGCCTGGACCTGGATCTTGTGGCCCTTGGCCGCCAACGCTTCGCCCACCTTATCCGCCAGCACTTTGGGCAGCACCACCTGGTCGCCCGGGTTGTGCGGGTACATGCTGGGATGCAGGCTTGTCGTGGTCGCCGATGCCTGTTCGAGGGCCTGCTGGGGATTCATTCCAAACTCCACCACGTTGAGAAACGCCTGGAGCAGCGCCTGCGGCTGATTGTCGCCACCCGGCGTGTTCCAGGCGAGCACCGGCTTGCCGTTCTTCAACGCCAGCGCCGGACAGATGGTGTGCCGCGTCAGTTTGCCCGGCGCAAGCACGTTGACGTCCTGTGAGTCGAGGCTGAAATAGGGAAGCCGGTTGTTCAGAACATACCCGCCCCCTTCGACCACGACGCCGGAGCCGAACGTCCCGTTCACGCTGTGGGTGACCGAGACGACATTGCCCCAACGGTCGGCGATGGAAAACGACGAAGTCTCGCCATCGGCGGGCGTGGCGGCGGCCGCGGTGATCGCCTTGGGTCCGGCGGCATAGAGCACCGTGCGCCCGGCCAAGACCGCCAGACCTTTCTCCGGATCACCTGGCGGCGGCACTCCCTGAATGGCGCGGTCCATGCGGATCAATTTGGCCCGCGCGGCCGCATACTCATCCGACAACAGCGCTTGAGAAGGGATTGCGCGAACCTTCGGGTCGGACACATAGTAGTCGCGATCGGCGAATGCCAGCTTCAGCGCCTCGAGTAGCACGTGCAGATACTCCGGCGAGTTATGTCCCAATTGTTTGATCGGGAAACTCTTGAGGATATTCATCGCCATCAACTGAACGATGCCTTGCGAGTTACCCCCGGCCTGCAACACCGTGTAGCCCTTATAGTCCGCGCGAACGGGTTCCGCTTCTTCGGCGGTATAAGCCGCCAGATCTTCTTCGCGAATCAGCCCCTCGTACTTGCGGTAGGTTGCGGCGGTCAGCCGCGCCAGCGAGCCTCGATAGAACTCGGCGGGACCCTTGGCCGCCAGGGTTTTCAGCGAACCCGCCAAGTCCGTCTGCACCAGCAGGTCGCCCGGCTCAAACGGCCGCCCGTCCTTGGTGAGGGCCGCTTTCGAACTGGGATAGCGCAGCAGCATCGGAAGCACTTCTGTGTGTGTGCGCGCCGCAAAGTGGGTCATGGCATGTCCCTTGCCCGCGGCTTCCAGGGCATCGCTGAGCAGCGTGGGATACGGCTTGGTCCCGTAACGCTTGTGGGCGAGGTCGAAGGCCGACACCGCGCCAGGCACGTTGCTCGAGAATATGCCGTTGGGCGGAATGCCATTGAACCGCTGCTTGTAGAACTCCGGCGTCGCCAGTTTGGGGGCCGGTCCGGTGCCGTTGATGAACACGACCTTCTTGGACCCCGCAACGTAGGCCAGAATGTAGGCGTCGCCGCCCAACCCGGCCTGGTGCTGTTCGGTCACCGCGGTCACATAGAACACTGCCACCGCTGCGTCGATGGCGTTGCCGCCCGCCTCCAATACCTTCAGGCCCGCGCGCGCCTGCAAAGGATGCTCCGCCGCCACCATGCCTTGCGTGCCCATCACGACGGTCCGCCACGCCCAAGGCTCTCCGGCAGATTGCGCCTGCAACCACAGCGGCAGAAGGAATAGGAACAGTACCAGTCTCATACCGATCTCTGATTGTATTGCGGAACCCGGGCCATGGGCGCACGACAACAAAGTGAGATGAAGTAGGGTCACGCGGCCCTCTTGGCATCGTTGCGGCGTTCCCAAAAATCTTGGAAGCGGCCGCTGAGGCGGGAGCAGCGGAGGGCAATGATAGCGTTGGAGCCGCGCACCG
>JAEUQD010000376.1 GCA_016789925.1 Bryobacterales bacterium
GGGCGGTGGACCTGTATGGATTCACGCCGGTGTGTGCCGCTGCCTCCCTGACTCCGCTCTTGGCCTGGGCCATTCTGCGGTTCACCGGTGAGCGTCCGTGATCGGGCTGAAATCACTCGTCTGGCGGCTGCTCGGCAAGGATCCTGTCGCCGCCGTGGTTTCATTCGCCTCCGGCGACGCCGGCACGGTTCGGGCCATGGTGGAGGAGGTGATTGGGCTGCTGCCTGGACGGCGCCATCTTCTGATCACCACCCAGCAACTGGGGATCGGCGGTGTTGAGGAAGTGCTAGTCTCGCCGGGCCGGGAGTATCTGGAGGCCAGGTGGGCGCTGCGTGGGTTGCGGGTCGGGATGGCCCCCGTGCTGTTCGACGCCCAGCCGAGCCCCCTGCGGGCAGTGGCCTTTGCTCTGGCGCCGGTGCGGATTCTCGCCTACAATGCTCGCCTCGAACGACATCACTTGCACTGGCGCGCGCCGGTGGCGAGCCTGCTGTTCTGGCGCGGGGTGCCGCTGGACCGGATCTGGCTCCGTCCGTGGTGGCTTTGGCCCTTTCAGAAGGACCGTTCGGTAGTTCCGGCGGGTTTCCGCGTGGTGGAGGGACGCGCGGAGTCCAACGCTCGCGCCAAAGTCAGCGTGCTGACCCCTTACCTGCCGTATCCCCTGTCGCATGGCGGCGCGGTGAGGCTGTACAACCTGCTGCGGCACGCCTCAGTCGAGTTCGACATTGCGCTCTTTGCCTTCTACGAGCAGCCACCCAAGCCCGAGGATCTCGATCCGCTGACGGCGTTCTGCGCACGCGTGGTTCTGGTCGAGAAACCGCGGTATCGCGAACCGCGCTGGGCCAGTTGGCGTCCGCCGGAAGTCGAGGAGTACCGTTCCCCGGCGATGGCGGAAGCATTGGCGGCACGCCCCGCTGGCGTTTTGCAGGTGGAGTACACGCAACTAGCCGCCTACCCGGGCGACATTCTGGTGGAGCACGACATCACGCTCGATCTCTACCGCCAGGTCCACGAGCGGAGGCAAACGCTATCGTCCTGGTGGGACTACTACCGCTGGCGGCGGTTTGAACGGCGGGCTCTGCGCCGGACGGCGCATGTGGTCGTGATGTCTGAGAAGGATGCCGTGTTGGCAGGCCACCCGCGGGCGCATGTGATCCCGAACGGGGTCGATTTGCGGCGCTTTCAACCGAGCCCGGAGCCAGACGCGCAGCGGCTCCTCTTTATCGGCTCGTTCCGGCACTTTCCGAACGTGGTCGCGTTCCGGTTCTTCCTTCAAGAGGTTTGGCCGACCGTTCGGACGCGGTTTCCCGAGGTCGAATTGACCGTGGTGGCCGGTCCGGATCCGCTCCTTTATTGGGGAGAACGCCAGTTGCCGGAGACGCCCGGCGTGCGGATTCTGGGATATGTGGCTGACGTGAAGCCGCTCTATGAGGAGACCAATGTCGTGCTGGTACCAACGCTCGAGTCCGCCGGTACGAACGTGAAGGTGCTGGAAGCGATGGCAATGCAGCGGGTGGTCGTGTCCACCTCCACCGGGTGCGCTGGACTCGGGTTGGAACACAATCGCGATGTCTGGGTGGCTGACGGGGCGGCCGCATTTGCCGAGGGCGTCTCGTCGTTGTTGAAGAACCCGGCCGGGCGGAAACGCCTGGCGGACGCCGCGCTCGAACTCGTCCGGCAGCGCTATGACTGGCGGACGATCGCCGAAGGCCAGCGTGCGCTGTGGCGGGAACTCTCCCGTTGTCCGCTGGTTGTCCGGCCTGGACATCCAGGCGACGTGCCCGCCATCGCGTTGATTCAGGAGGAAGCGCCGGAGGCTGCCCAGTGGAATCCGGCGGACTATCTCCAGCACGAGATCCTGGTGGCGGTGGCGGGTGAGGATGTCGTGGGCTTCGTTGCGTTTCGGAGAACGGTCCCGGAAGAATGGGAGGTTCTCAACCTGGGTGTGGCGGTGGAGTGGCGGCGCGCGGGGATCGGCCACCGGCTGCTGGAGGCGGCGCTAGCCCGAATGACCGGCGACACCTACCTGGAGGTGCGCGCCTCCAACGTCGCGGCCATTGGATTGTATGAGCAATTCGGGTTCCGAAAAATCTCTGTAAGACCTGCATATTACGGCCCCTTAGGCCCCTCGACATCCCCTGAATCCGGGATTGTCATGCACTATCGAAAGTGCTAAAGTTTGGGTGGGCCTGACCCACCGAGCCGTGAGCCTCAACGACGAAAGACTCGGGCGTGGCCGACCTTATATTCATAGGAGGCAATAGCGAGATGGATGTTTTGAGCGAGACGGATCTGAAGGCGCACTTGATGCAGACCGACGAGCATTTCCGGGATCTCCTGACGCAACACCAGGACTATGACCGGAAGATCGTCGATTTGGAAGCCAAGGCTCATCTCACCACCGAAGAAGAGATGGAGGAGATCCGGTTGAAGAAGCTGAAGCTCCATACTAAGGACTTGATGGTCGAGATCATGAAGAACTACAAGGCTCAGCAAGTCGGCTGATCGAGTGCGCGGCTGAACGGTTTCGCCACTAGACGCCCGGTTCCCGTTGGGGGACCGGGCGTTTTTCTGTCTGCCCACCCGTGAATTGATCGCTTCTGCGGAGGGTTTGAGGTCCGTTACACTACCGTTATGCCCGCATTGCTTCCATTTCTGCTGGCCGCGGCGTCTCTTCCGCCCATCACGTTTACCGACACACGGCTCGAAAACGGATTGCGCGTGATCATCTCGGAAGATCGCGCCGCCCCGGTGTTCGCGATCTGCGTCACCTACCAGGTGGGGTCGAAGGACGAACGTCCGGGACGCACCGGCTTTGCGCACCTGTTTGAACACATGATGTTCAAGGGGTCGGACAACGTAGGTCCGGGCGAACATTTCTACCTGATCTTCAACAACGGCGGGTCGATGAACGGGACGACGAACAAGGACCGGACCAACTACTACGAGATCCTGCCGAAGAACCAGTTGGACCTCGCGCTGTTTCTGGAGTCGGACCGGATGCGATCGCTGGCGATCACGAAAGAGAACCTGGAGAATCAGCGGCAGGCGGTGAAGGAGGAGCGGCGGCTTTCCTTGGACAACCGGCCCTATGGGACGATCTTTGAGCGGGCAGGTGAACTTGTATATTCGAACTTCGCCTACAAACACTCAACAATCGGCTCGATGGCGGATCTTGACGCAGCCTCGGTGGACGATGTCACGGCGGTCTTCAAGACCTACTACGCACCGAATAACGCGACGGTGGTGCTGGTGGGGGACCTCGACACCAAGGCCACGCTCGCGAAGGTACGCAAGTACTTCGGCGACATTCCGCGCCAGCCCGCGCCCAAACCGGTGGATCTTGCGGATCCACCGCAAGCGGAGGAGAAGCGCGAAACGATCAACGACAAGTTCGCGCGGCTGCCTCGGGTAGATCTGATGTACAAGGTCCCGCCGGCTTCCGAAGACGACTTCTACGCCTTGTACATGCTGTCGCACGTGTTGGGCGGCGGCGAGAGTTCGCGGCTCTACCAGGTGCTGGTGAAGGATAAGGAAGCCGCGGTGCAGACCGGGAGTTTCGCGCAGCCACAGAAGGGTCCCGGAATGTTCTGGGTGTTCGCGATGACGCGTCCGGGCAAGGCAACGTCGGAAGTGGAAGGGCTGATTGCGGAAGAGATCGCGAGGCTGCACTCGGCCCCGGTGTCGGAGAAAGAGTTGCTGCGCGTGCGCAGGCGTGTGAGGCGCGATGCGATCGAAACGCGCCAGTCGGCATTGCTGCGGGCCAGGGAGATCGCCAATAATGCCGTGCTGTTCAACGACCCCAACCTGATCAACACGGAACTGGACCGGTTGCTGGCTGTCACGCCCGAGCAGATGCAGAAGGCCGCGCAGAAGTATCTGAAGACGCCTTCGCGCACGGTGATCACCACCATTCCCGCCGCCAAATAGACAGGAGCCTCGATATGCATCGCCTCATTTTTCCGTTGTGTGCCGGGTTGGTATTCGCGCAGGCTCCGGCTGTGCAGGAGCCGCAATCGTTGAAGGGCGTTGTTCTGAAGAACAAGGCGCCGATTTCGAACGAAGTGCTGCGGATCAAATTGCCGAAGCCGTATGAGACGACGCTGAAGAACTCGCTGGCGGTTCTGATTGTCGAGGATCACCGGGTTCCGACATTCAACCTGTCGCTCGACATTCCGGTGTCGCCGTTCCAGGATCCGGGAGAGAAGCGCGGGCTGGCGGAAGCCACCGCGGATAACATGAAGTTCGGGACGAAGACGCGGACGGCGCGGCAGATTGCCGAGACGTTGGCGGAACTGGGCGCCTCGATGAATATCTCGACGTCGTATGGCTCGGCTTACACGCGAGTGACGCTTTCCGGGCTGACCGATGACATCGACCCGATTCTGGATCTGTTTGCGGACGTGTTGCTGAACCCCACCTTCCCGCAGGACGAGTTCGACAAGTACCGGCAGCGCGAGATCTCCGCACTCCAGCAGGCGCGAACGCAGCCGCAGTTTCTGGCCAACGAGCGGATGTTCCAACTGCTTTACCCAGGCGATGGGCGGGCGATTACGGCGTCGTCGCCGGAGGCGCTGCGCAAGCTGACGCGCGAGGACCTCGAACAGTTCTACGCCGCGAATTATCATCCGGGCGGCGCACGCATTGGGATTGCGGGCGATGTCAATCCGCGGCAGTTCACGGCGAAGCTCGAAAGCCGCCTGGCGAACTGGAAGGCGCGACCGCGGGCGGCGACGGAGTTGGCGCTGAAACCGCCGGTCGCGGAAAAGAGGATCGTTCTGGTGCACCGGCCGAACTCGGTGCAGTCGTACATCATGGTCGCCAACCGGGCGATTGGGCGGTTGGACCCCGATTTTATTCCCACCACCGTGATGAATCGCGTGTTGGGCCAGGGCCCGGCAGCCCGGCTGTTCCGCAACATCCGCGAAGCCAAGGGCTACACCTACGGGATCGGCTCTACTCTGTCGGCGACGCGGTTTCTGAATCACTTCTCCGTGGCGACCTCTGTGCGCACGGAGGTCACCGCCCCGGCGCTGGAAGAGATCCTGAATGAGTTTCGCGACATCCGCCAGAGTCCGGTTCCCGCCGACGAGTTGGCCGGGGCGCGGCGCGCCATTGTCGCTTCTTTCGCCTTGCGGCTGGAAGACCCCGCCGACGTTCTCCAGCAGATCACGCTTTTGCGCGAATATAAGCTGCCGGCCAACTACTGGGAGACCTATCCCGAGAAGGTGATGGCGGTGACGGCGGAAGAGGCTAGGCGCGTGGCCGGCAAGTTTGTTCCGCTCGAGAACCCGCAAATCGTGATTGTCGGCGACGCACCCAAACTACGCGAAGCGCTCGCCAAGTTTGGCACGGTCGAGGAAGTCCAGGCGAACTAATGCATCGCCATGCTTCAGTGTAGCGGCGCCTTCCGCCGCAGCTCATCCCCGAAATTCATCAGAAACGTCAGACTCGCGGGCAGCTTCTCGACCTCCCCCTCGTCCGCGACCATCGCCGCCAGCCGTTTGCCGTCCGGTGCAATGTCGTAGGTCGAGCCGGCGAAGTTCCTCACGCGAGCCTCCGTCCACACCCGGGGCTTCGCCGCCGCGAACGTGTCGCCTTGGGCCGTGTAGCCGGCGGCCATCACGCGATTGTCCGTCGCCAGAAAAAGCAGTTCCCGGCCATCGCGAGACCACCGCGGCCAGCGCCCTCCTCCCGTCGACACCTGCCACCGCCCGCCCGTCCCCCCTCCTGGCATCAGGAACGGCCGCACGTACACCTCAAAAGTCCCCGACTCATTCGAGGCGTACGCCAGCCACCGCCCGTCCGGCGAAAACGCCGGCTGAAATTCGTTGAAGGCTGTTCCCAGAAACAGCTCCGCTTTCCCGAGCCGGATCCCGGGCGCGCCCGGCCCGGAATCGGCTTCCACCGGCAGCGTGAATACGTCACCGCTGCCGCCGTTCCCGCGCTGGGCAATCGTCAGGCGCTTTCCGTCCGGGGAAAACGAAAAGGGTAACTGTCCTCCCTCGGTCGTCAAGTGCTTCGCTTCGCCAGATCCGTCCGAGCGAATCGCGTAAAACCCGGGAGCGGCCGGATTGTCGGAGCCGAACACGATGGTCTTCCCGTCGGGAGTCCACACAGGGAAGTCATTCAAGCCCGGAAGGAAACTCAGCCGCGACGTTGTGTCCCGGTCCAGGTCCTTCACCCAGATGTCGGATCCTTTGCCCGTCTCCATCGAAAACGCCAACCGCTTGCCGTCGGGCGAGAAACGCGGAGTGAAGTATCGGCCCGGCGGGGCGTGCAGCGGCTGTGCCGTCTTGCCACCGCTCTCGACCCAGGAAATCGGATACACATCCAGGGCTGCCTTCCCGGCGAGGTAGATAAGCGTTCCATTCCCCGCGAACGTGAAATCCCCGCCCGATACCTGGGTGCTGCCGACGTCCTCCAGAATCGGCGCCGGAGTGCCAGCGAGAGCCAGGCGGCCGGCGTCGAAGGGCACGGCGAACAGCGTGGACTGGTGCAGGTAAACGAGGTGCCCGTTCGCGGTTGAGCCGGCTGCCCCGGCGAGATAGCGGGGGAAGAAGCCTCCGCGATACAGTGTCTTCCGTTCGCCGGTCTGGAGTGAGATCACCTCGATGTTCGCGTCGTCGTAACCTCCGCCTGCTTGGGTGGCCGCGGTAAACAGGACCGCCTGGCTCCCAGGGAGAACCTGCGGCCAACGGTGCGTCACTTCGCCCGCGTTCAGCTTCGTCATCGGTACGGGCGTACCACCGGCCGAGGGGATCCGCGACAGTACGGTTCTTGAATCCAATGCCGCGATGATATTGCCGTCGTCCCCCCAGCTTCCGCCATAACCCATGGGCGCGTCGCACAGGGTGACCGCCGCGCCGCCTTCCACCGCAATCTTCTTCAGCTTGCCCTCGGCGAAGAACCCGATCCAGTCACCACCCGGAGAAAAGAACGGCCGGTGGGCGTTCTCGGTCCCGGCGAGCGGCGTAAGCTGGCTCTGATGCAGCAGGCGGGTGTGGAGGCGCGTCTTGCCGTCTGCGCCGCGCAACGAGAGTACCAGGCGCGCTCCATCGGGGGAAAGCGCGAGCAGGTTTCCGCCGAAGCCCGCGTAGCCCGAAGTGACGTCGACCCGTGCCAGCGGTGTGGCGGCTGGAATCTCCACGTTCAGGTGCATCAACGGGCGCAACGGCGCGGGGCGGGTGGCGTTGTACCAGCCGACACCAGCGACGAGGAGTGCGAGTGTCGAAGCGCCTGCCACCGCCGACAGCCACCGGTTGGGCTTCGCCGCCGCCACCGCAACTTCGGCAGGCGGGGATTTCAACTCGATCACCACATCGCGCATCGTCTGCCAGCGGTCGTCGGCGTCCTTCTGCAAACACCGCCGTACCAGCCGCTCCAGCCACGCCGGCGTGAACGGCTTCACCGCCATCGGCGCCGGATCCGCGGACAGAATTGCCCCGAGCAGGCTCGAATAACTCTTGCCCTGAAATGCCTTCTGCCCCGTCACCATATCATACAGGACAGCGCCGAAGGCCCAGACGTCGCACCGCGCGTCGGCCTCTTTCCCTTCGAACTGCTCCGGCGCCATGTACTGCGGCGTACCCATCACCGTGCCTTCGGTGGTCAGTACGTTGGTGAGCGTGGCCTCGGTGGGACCGGGCTTCGCAACGGACTTGGCGAGGCCGAAGTCGAGCACCTTGACGCTATCGCGCGTCAGCATGATGTTCTGCGGCTTGATGTCGCGATGGGTGACGCCGGCGCGATGCGCCCGGTCCAGCGCGTCGGCAATCTGCGTGGCGAATTGCAGGGCTTGGTCGAGGGGCAGCGCCCCTTTGTCAATACGGGTGGCCAATGTCTCGCCCTCAATCAGCTCCATCACCATGTAGCCGGGGCCAATATCAAACAGCGAACAGATATTGGGGTGGTTCAGCGAGGCGACGGCGCGGGCTTCGCGTTCGAAGCGGGCGCGCGCGTCCTCGCGCTGGGCGATGTGTTCGGTCAGCACCTTCACGGCCACCGTACGGTCCAGCCGCGTGTCACGGGCTTTGTACACTTCCCCCATGCCGCCCGCTCCGATAGGGGAGAGCACTTCGTAAGGGCCGAGCCTATCGCCTGCGGAAAGCGGCATTGACGTAGTTTATCCGATCCCCGGATGTTGCCCTACTAATCTAAGGGGCATTTACCGCTTCCAGAGGCCGGGGCGGGTGTCGCGGTGCCAGGGGGCTTCGCCGCGGAGGACGTTGGCCATGCTGCGGCTGGGGTTGATCCAGGTGCGCACGAGGGCGTTCACCCAACGGGCCTTGATCCTGTTCTCTAGCCGGGCGGCGAGATGCCGGTCGAGTGCGTCTTCGGTAATCATCCAGGCCATACCGAGGACCGGCGTGATGACGAGGTCGACGGCGCCTTTGGTACCGGGACGCAGGCCAACGTTGCCGATGGAAGCGTCGCTGAGGGGGCCGATTTCGTATTGCGTGCTGTAGACCGCATTCCAGGCCGTGGCCATGAGGCGGCTTCGCCAGTAGGGCTCGGTGAAGGAGAATTCGCGGGCCGCGGCATCGGGCGCATTCTGCACGTAGATATAGCTGGCAACCGCGCCCTGGAGCGGGTGGCCAACGTAGTTGGCGATAGGGGGATCGCCGTCCTCCCATCCAGACATACCCTTGACCGAGCGACCCCAGTCCCGGAAGAAGGGACCCTTCAACTGTTCGCGGGTGCCGCTTTGGAGGCCGACGCGGAATCCATGCTGGATGCCAAGGAAGATGGCGGACTGTCTTAGCGCCGGGCGCCAGGCAAACCCCCGTTCCTGGGTCAGTTCGCGCACACCATCGGCCGAGGCGGGCAGACAGAAAGAGAACAGAAAAACCAGCGAGGAAGAACACCGCATGCTGACGCTAAATTCCAGGCTAGCAGTTCAGAAGCTATAACGCAGCAGTAACAGTCCGTGCGAGTTACGGTGGAACTGCCCGAGAAAGTCCGGCCGCGACCCGCGAATGAGCGTGAAACTCGCCGTCGCCCGCCAGTGGGCCGATAACTGCTGCGTGTATTCTCCCTTGATCCACAACCCGTCGCCTGAATCGCGCACCGCCGTCTCCATGGCGAACGACCGCCGGGGATCGATGGTGTAGGAGGCGCGCGCCAGCACCGAACTGGCGAACCCGCGGTCTGGCGCAAACGCCAGCGGGTTGCGCTGCTGGGTCACCACCTCGCCCGAATAGCCGCCCACAAACACCCACTCGCCCCACGTCCGCTCCACCTGCGCCACCCAGAGAACGTACTCATCGGCGGTCGCGGTGCTCGACGTGAAGTAGGCCGCCTCGCCCTTGAGCGTGAACCACGGGGTGGGCACGGCCACGTCGCCCCCGTAGAGGCGCAGGCGCGGATGGTACCGGCTGAACCGGACCCCCTGCTGCGACGGCACGCCGTCGAACAGCGGCAGGTGATGATGCCCGTCGAAGAAGACGGTGGAGAACTCGTAGCCCGCGCCCACGCGGTTGTAGCGCAGCCCCACCTGCGCGCGCTCCGGATGCCGCGACCCCTCGTCGAGCAGCGGGACGTTCGCAAGCTCGTCGGGGAGCACCGTCCACCGCTGATTGATGAGCGGCGTGCGGCTGGGCGTGAAGCGCGCCACCACGGCGTCGAGTGTATGGCCGTTCTTCTCATAGGTCGCGCGACCCGCAAGCACGCCGAGGAAATCGTTATCCACCACCGACAGATAATCCCGCGGCGCGAACCGGTCAGTCGGGTTCAGGATGTCTGCCTTGCCCCAGCGGATAAACTGCTTGCCGCCTTCGAGCGTCCACCCGCCGCGATTGAACTGGACGCTCGCGCGGCGCAGCGAGAACGCCGGACGCTGCAGCTTACGATCCTGCCAGTCGAACCGCGCGGACCGCTCCACCTGCCGGTGCGTGTCGCTCCGCGCGTCGAAGCTGCCGAAGAACCGCAGCGACGAACTGACCTCGACCGACGGCTCCCAGCGCAGCAGCCCTTCGCTCACCACCCTGCCGCTATCATTGGCCGCGGTTTGCGGATACACCGTCGTCCGCAAATCGAAGAACCCGCGATTCGTAAAGGTCTGGCCCGGCGCTAACGCCGCGGCCGCCAGCACCACCAGCCAGCGCATCGGCTAGCCGCGCCGCAACGCCTGGAGCGTGAAGTCGGCCTCTTTCATCGGCAGGTTGTAATCGAGCTTCTCCAGTTTCATCACGGTCTTACTCTTGCGTGTCGCGTCGAACACCTCCATCAGCCGCGCGGTCCAGATCCCCTTGACGCGTTCGAGGTCGCGGTAACTGATGCGCCGCACCAGTTGATTCCCCTTGTGTCCTTCGACTTGAACGAAAGCGTAGATATCCTTGCGCACCCAGACATAGGAATGGGTGTACTGCGACGACTTCGTTTTCACCGGGCGGGATTCGATCTTCCAACACGCCTGCCCGTCGACGGTATCCTCGCCCAGTAACTTGTAGTCGTACTGGTTCACGTCGCGCTCTTCCAGGTCTTCAAACGAAAAATCGGTTCCGAAGAAACGCGTCGACCGGTCCTGCAACGCGATGCGCCGGTCCCGTTGCAACGCCGGTGTCCACATCCACTGGTCCGAGGCACGGTCCTTGTGATTGTGGATGAGCAGGGCGACGCCCTTCACCTCGGCGGGCGCGACAAACCGCAGCACGGCTTTTGAGTCGCCGAACGAACCGATCCGTTCATACTCCCACTTCTTGTCGGTGATGCGGTTGCGCCCGTCGATCACCTGGAGCGTACCTTCATAGCGCTGCGACTCGGCGCGGCTGCGCTTCTGCACCTCTTCGACAATCTGCCGCGGATCCTGCGCCAGCGCCACGCCAGCCGCGGCGAACAATAGCCACTTATTCATATTCCAGGCTCTCCACCAGAGAAGCGCGCACGGCCGCTTCCGCGGGCCACAGCGCGGCCAGATACGCCGCTCCCGTCACAACGGGAAACAGCAGCAGCGCGAACGAATAGGGATAACGATAATCGACTTCGAGGCCCGCGATCTCGCCCTTGAACGAGACCACGTTGAAATACAGAAACAGCGCGCCCAGCACGCAGCCCAGCAGCAGACCCACCAGCCCGATGGAAACCGCCTCGAGCCAGATGGTGTGCCTGATCTGGTTCCGCAACCCGCCCACCGCCTGCAGCACGCCTAACTCGCGGCGGCGGTCCGTAATCGACACCGTGAGCGTATTCACAATGCCCAGCACGGCCACCAGCAGCGCCACCGCCAACTGAATGTACGTCATCCCGAACCACTGGTTGGTCAGGTCGATCACGAACTTCTTCAAGTCCGCATTCGTCAAAACAAACAGCCGGTGCTGATTGCCCAGCTTCGCCAGGATCTGCTCGCGCACGGCGAGCGGCGCTGCGCCCTTTTTCACATACACGCGGAAGATGTTCACTGTGTCATCGCGCCAGTAGCGCATGAACAGCGCCTGGTCGAGAAAGAACGCCCCCTGCTGGTCGGAGAAGTCGACGACAATCCCCAGCACCGGCAGACGCAGCCGCCCTGACGGCGTATCCACCTCCATCATGTCGCCCACCTGGAATTGGCGGCGGTTCGCCAGGTTCTCCGCGAGGATAAATCCTTCGCCCGCCTTGCCGCGGCGCAGCATTTCGCGCTTGTCCCCCACGGTGGGATGAATGTCCACGCGGCGCTCCATGTGTTCGAACGGCAGCGCGATGGCCAGCGCGGGCTGCCCCTTCACCATCACCCGCGCATTGCGAACAGGCGCTACCTCCTCCACCCCCGGCAATGCCGCGATGTCGTCGCGGAACGCCGCCGGAAAGCGAAAGTTGCGCGCCGTGACCGTCTCGGTGGGTGTGACGAACAGATCTGGGTTGAACGTGTACTCCATCCACTCGGTCACCGACAGGAAGATGGCCCCCGAGATGCCCGCGAAGCCCACCGCCAAAGCCAGCGACAGCATTAGCGCCGACACCGTGGCCGAGGTCCGCCGCGGCGACTGGATGAGCGAATCCGCCGCCAGCGCGCCTTCCACCGGACGAATCCATTTCAACGCCGGGCGCAGCGCGCGCGACACCGCCAGCGACAGCCAGGGCGCCAGCAGGAGCACCGCCATCACGGCCATGGCGAAGGCCACGTAATAGAAGGCTGTGCCGGGCGCGAACGTCAGCCCGATGAGCGCCACGGCCGCCAGCGCCACCGCGATCAATCCGCGCGCTTTGTTCTCGCCTTCGGTCAGCACCTGGTAGCGGCCTTTTTGCAGCGCCTTCACCGGATCCACGGAAGCCGCCGCGCGCGCCGGCAGAAATCCGCCGACCAGCGACGTGACTACGCCCACCGCCATCGCTCCGACGATCAGCGCGAGTTCCGCCGAGGGATCGTCGGCCATCTGCGCCGTTCCGTACAACTCGCGCACCATGCCGCTCAACAGCGGCGTCACTCCCCGGGCGATTCCCAATCCCACCCAGACGCCCATCGCCGATGCGAACACGCCCGCCATCGCACTTTCGGCCAAAAACATAAACAGGATCTGGTGTTGTGATGCGCCCAGGGCCCGCAGAATCCCGATTTCCGAGCGCCGTTGGGTGATCGCGATCGAGAACGCGTTGTAGATGATGAACACGCCGATCAGCAGCGCGAAGATGCTCGTGATGTTGATGGTCACCGAAAGCGACTTCGAGATCGCATCGAAATGCTGGCCGCGCGCCGACGGCGGCTCCACCTGGTAACTCGGACCCAGCAGCGCTTCGATCTTCTGCCGGGCCTGATCGATGGTGACGCCCTCGGTGACCCCGATGTCGATGCGGTCGAACAAGCGTCCCCGCCCGAACACCATCTGGGCGGCGTAGACATCCATCACCGCGAGGTTGCCGCCGAAGGCGGTGGACAATCCGCCGGGCTTCATGATGCCGCGCACGGTGAACTGCCGCGGACCCATCATCGTCTGAAAGGTGATTTTCTGGTTCCGCTGGATGCCGTTCTTGTCCGCGAACGGCTTCGAGAGAATCAGTGAATCCGGCTGCGCCAGAAACACCAGCGGATCGTCGATGACGTCGTCGTCCTGGCCCTCGATGTCGTAGTCGCGCAGCGAGCGGTCGCCCGTCATGTCGACGCCGAGCACGAGCAGATTGCCCTGGCCCGGGAGTCCCGTGTTGAGCACCGCCTCGACCACCGGCGCGGCGGCGCGCACCTCGCCGAGCGACTGCACCTTCTCGAGCACTTCCTCCGGAAACCCCGTCTCGCCGGCCGAGACCTGCAATTGCGTCTTGCCGGCGATGCGGTCCACCGTCTGTTGAAACGCGCGGTTCACCGCCCGGTTGGCCGTGTGCATTCCGGTAAACACGGCCACGCCGATCACAATGCCGATGAGCGTGAGCAGCGTGCGCAGCTTATGTTTCCTGACGTACGGCCAGGTGAGCAGACGCAAGAAAGTCACTGCGCCACATCCTCGACAATGCGGCCGTCGCGCAGCCTGATCATGCGCGGGCACGAGTCCGCCACGGCCATGTCGTGCGTCACAATCAGCACGGTGGTGTTCAGCCGCTGGTGCAGGTCGCGAATCAGCGCGAGGATGTCTTTACCCGTGGCCGTGTCGAGGTTGCCCGTCGGCTCATCGGCCAGCAACACCGGCGGATACACGCTCAACGCCCGCGCAATGGCCACACGCTGCCGCTCGCCTCCCGACAGTTCCTCGGGCAGGTGATCCAACCGGTGGTCCAGTTTCACAAGGTTCAGCAATTCCCGCGCGCGCTCCGCGGTCTTCGCGCGAGCCCATCCGCGCAGGTGCAGCGGCAGCGCCACATTCTCCAGGCACGACAGGCTCGGCAGCAGATTGAAAAACTGGAAAATGAAGCCGATCTTGTCGCGCCGCACGCGCGTCAACTGGTCGTCGGAAAGCCGGCCCAGCGTTTCACCGTCAATGGCGATATCGCCCGAAGTGGCGCGGTCCAGCCCGCCAATCAGGTTCAACAGCGTCGACTTCCCGGAGCCTGACGGGCCCACGATCGCCACCATTTCGCCCCGCTCGATCCGCAGATCGACCGGATGCAGGGCTGTGACCTGCCTCTTGCCGTTATAGGCCTTGGAGACCTGAGAAAGTGTAATCATCTAACCGCCAGGCAACCCCACTCTACAATCTAAGATGACATGCGGATCGGGATCGACGCAGGAGGTACGTTCACTGACTTCATCGTGGCCGGCGACGACGGGAGTGTGGAGAGTTTCAAGCTCCGGTCCAATCCCAAAGCGCCCGCCTCGGTGATTTTGGCGGGATTGGAGCGGGCCGCGTCGAAAGCCCGCAAGGTGGAAGTGGTGCATGGTTCGACCGTCGCCACCAACGCGCTGCTCGAACGCAAAGGCGCGCGGACCGGCTTCGTCACCACCGCCGGGTTCGAAGATCTGATCCATATCGGGCGGCAGAATCGCGAACAGCTCTACAACCTGACGCCGGCGCCGCGCGTTCCGCTGGTGCCCCGTGGGCTGTGTTTTGGCGTGAGCGAACGGACCTTTTATGACGGTACCGTCGCACGCATTCCGGAACCCGGTGAGTTGACCCAGTTGCTACAGCGTTTGCAGCGGGCCGGCGTCGAGAGCCTTGCGATCTGTTTTTTGCACTCATACCAGAACGCGCAGAACGAGGGCCTGGTCGATCATTTTCTGCAGGAAAATTTGCAAGGCGTCTATATTTGCCGCTCGGCCGACGTTTCGCCCGAGTTTCGCGAATACGAACGCTCCTCCACGACGGTGATCAACGCCTACGTCGGCCCGCTGATTGACCGGTATCTCTCGCAACTCGAAGCCGGCTGGCCGCGCGGCGTCGCCATCATGCAATCCAACGGCGGCCTCATGTCCGCTGCTCAGGCTCGCCGCCATGCCGTCCGCACCGTGCTTTCCGGACCCGCGGGCGGTGTGATCGGCGCGGCCGACATGGCACGCCGTTCCGGCTTCACCCGCATTCTTGGCTTCGACATGGGCGGCACCTCCACCGACGTCAGCCTCTGCGACCACCGGCCCAAGGTCACCATGGAATCGGCCATCGACGGTTTCCCGGTCCGTGTCCCCATGCTCGACATTCACACCGTGGGCGCGGGCGGCGGGTCGCTGGCGCGCGTCGATGCCGGCGGCTTGTTGAAGGTAGGACCCGAGAGCGCCGGCGCGGACCCCGGTCCCGCCTGCTACGGTACCGGCGACCAGGCCACCGTCACCGACGCGCACGTCGTGCTGGGGCGCATCGCCGCCGAACAGTTCCTCGGCGGCGGGATGGAGATCGTGCCTGCACGCGCCGCCCAGGCCGTGAACCGCATTGCCGCCCAGCTCAAACTCTCTCGCGAACAGGCCGCCGCCGGCATCGTGCGCGTCGCCAACGCCAACATGGAACGGGCCATCCGCGCCGTCTCCATCGAACGCGGCTACGATCCCCGCGAGTTCACGCTGGTCG
>JAEUQD010000443.1 GCA_016789925.1 Bryobacterales bacterium
GATGCTGGCGCAAATGCGGGCGGAGGTGGAGCGGAACCAAAGCGAACTGATCGAGAAAGCGCGCGCGCGGGTGCAGGCGTTGGAGACGGAGTGGCAGGAGGAGGTGGACCGCGAACGCCGCGAGTTTCTGGCAGGCCTGCGCCGGCGGATGGCTGAGGAGGTTCTCGCGATGACACGACGGGTTGTGACGGAACTGGCTTCGGTGGATGTTCAACGTTGTGCGGTGGAGGCGTTTCTCGACCGGCTCCGGACATTGCCGGAGGATCGGCGGACGAGCCTAGATCACGCCGAACTGTGCTTACGCACCGAGTTCACACTAGCGGACGAGGAGCAGGCGAGAATCCGCCGCGCATTGGAAGAGAGGCTTGCGGCGCCAGTGACTCTGCGATTCGAGCAGGCCGAACGGATCGGCCTGGGAGTCGAACTCGAAGGAGACGGGTGGCGCATTGGCTGGAACTCGGCGCGTTACCTGGAATCACTGGAAGAAAGCGTCAAGCAGGAGTTGGAGGTGGCCGCCCATGAACGATGAGCGCGGACGACTCGCTGCCGTACTCGACGAAACCGTCGGCGCGCTGCGCCACGCATCGCTCGAACAGTGCGCAGAACTCCGAATGGAAGAGTACGGCGAGGTCACCTACGTGGGGAACGGAGTTGTGCGGGTGAAAGGACTGCCGGGTGTGCGCGCGGAGGAACTCGTTCGGTTTCCGAACGACTTGCTGGGCATGGCGCTGAACCTGGACCCGGAGGAAGTGGGCGTGATTCTGTTGGACGAAGGCCCCGGACTGGCGGCGGGGTCGGCCGTGCGGCGGACAAATCGGGTATTGGACGTACCGGTCGGGGAGGCGCTGCTCGGGCGTGTCGTGGACCCGGTGGGACGTCCGCTTGATACCGGCGGTCCGGTAGAGGGGACGATTCGCGCGCATATCGAAGCGCCGGCTCCGGCGATCGTCGACCGGGCCCCGGTCACGGTTCCTCTCGCGACCGGCATCAAGGTAGTGGACGCGTTGATTCCCATCGGGCGGGGACAGCGTGAACTCATCCTGGGCGATCGCCAGACGGGAAAGACGGGCATCGCAGTCGACACGATCATCAATCAGCGGGATAAGCACGTAAAGTGTATCTACTGCGCAATTGGCCAGCGCAGTTCGTCGGTGGCCAAGGTGATCGCGGACCTGCGCGAACACGGCGCCATGCCATACACCACGGTCGTATTCGCGCCTGGCGATGCTCCTCCGGGCCAGTTGTTTATCGCACCCTATGCCGCCATGGCGATGGGCGAGTACTTCATGCGCCAGGGCAGCGACGCCCTCGTCATCTTCGACGACCTGAGCCAGCATGCACGCGCTTACCGCGAGTTGTCCCTCTTGTTGCGGCGACCTCCGGGGCGTGAAAGTTTCCCGGGAGATATCTTCTATATCCACTCGCGTCTGCTGGAGCGGTCGACTCATCTCCGCCCGGAACTGGGCGGAGGGTCGCTCACCGCATTGCCGATCATTGAGACCGAGGAGCAGAACCTCGCGGCCTACATCCCGACCAACCTGATTTCGATCACCGACGGCCAGATTTATCTGACGCCAACGCTTTTTCAGCAGGGCGTGCTGCCGGCGGTCGAGGTGGGTACCTCCGTGTCGCGTGTGGGCGGGAAGACGCAACTGCCCGCCTACCGGTCGGTGGCGGGCGACCTGAAACTTTCCTACGCACAGTTTGTGGAACTGGAGGTGTTCTCGCGGTTCGGCACACGGCTGGACGAACATACCCGGCAACTGCTGGCGCGCGGGCGGGCTGTGCGGGAGGCTCTGAAGCAGCCTCTCTACGACCCGTTACCGGCCGCCGAGCAGATTGCGATTCTGCTGGCGGCCACCAGCGGGTTGTTCGACGATCTGCTGCCGGCGATCGCCGAGGCGTCGAAGCGGATCTGCGTCAGGATGCAGGCTGAATGTCCACGGATCTACGACCTGGTCGATAGCGGCGCGCTGCTCGGCGAGGCGGACCGCGAGGAATTGATCACGCTCGTGAGAAAGGCGATCGGCGACGCATGGAAGCCATCGAAGGCCTGAGGCGAACTATTCACGTCACGCGCGAGCTTCAATCGCTTGTAAAGACGATGAAGATCATGGCGGGGCTCAACATTCGCCAATATGAGCGAGCGGCGAGATCAGTGGCGGAGTATAACCGCACGGTCGAGATGGGACTGCAAATCGCGCTGCGCAATGCCGCTGAACCACCGATGGCGGCGAAGGCCGCGCCCGGCCGCAAGATGGGAGCGATCGTGTTCGGCTCCGACCAGGGGATGTGCGGGCAGCTCAACGACGTGATCGTCGACCACACGTCGCGGGCACTGGCGCGGCTGGCGAGGCGGCGAACGGAACAGACAATTCTCGCCGTCGGCCAGCGCGTGGCGGCTCAACTGGAGGATCGGGGCCGGCCGGTGACAGCGAAGCTAGAGGTGCCGGGCTCGATTGGGGGCGTGGCGAACACGGTCCACGAACTGCTGCGGCGCATCGAGGAGTGGCGCAGCAAGGATCGCATCGAGTTGGTGACGCTCTTTAATTGCCGGCTGACATCGGGGGTGTTCTATAAACCGCGGGGCGTGCGTGTCTTGCCGGTGGACGCCGCCTGGATACGCGGCCTGCGGGCGCGGCCTTGGCCATCGAAGGTGATTCCAACCTACATGATGGAGAGTGGGCGTCTCTACCATTCGCTCATCCGCGAATACCTGTTTGTCTCGCTGTTCCGGGCCTTGGCCGAGTCGCTGGCGAGCGAAAATGCGGCGCGGCTGGCAAGCATGCAGGTGGCCGAGCGCAATATCGAGGACCGGCTGAAGGAATTGACGTCGCAATTTCATCAGTCGCGGCAGGCGGCGATCACGTCGGAGCTGTTAGACATCATCTCAGGATTCGAAGCGCTGAAGGGAAAACTGTAGACAGTTTACTATTGACAGGCCCGCCCCCTTCGCTGTAGCATTTCCTTACCCTCTCTCTGGGATATTGCCGTGGTGAATGCTCTGCCGAAAGTTCGTCCTGTCTCCATGCGGGACACCGCGCTCGACGCGCTGCGTCAGGCACTCCTCCGCGGCCGCTTCTCCCCCGGCGAAGCCCTCTCTGAGCCGGCGCTAGCCGCCGAAATGGACATCAGTCGCGGCCCGGTCCGCGAAGCGCTCGTCGTGCTCGCCCAGGAAGGCCTCGTTGTCCACTCGCAGAACTATGGCTTCTCGGTTGCCCTCTTTACCGAAGCCGACCGGCAGGAAGTGGTCACTGTTCGCTACCCGCTGGAAACCCTCGCGCTTGAACTGGCGCGCGAGCGGATTACCCCCGACGACATTCGCGGCTTGGAACATTTGATGGCGCAGATGCTCGACTGCTACCGCCGGGATCATCTCCCCGAGTGCACTCAATATGACCGTGAGTTCCACCAGAATATCTGGCGCATTGCGGGCAACTCACGTCTGGAACGTACGCTCCACCATCTGATGACGCCCTATTTTGCCTACGCGTCCGTTTTCCGCATCAGCCGGAACGACTTGTCTGACCGGCTGTTGGAAGATCAACACTTGTCCTTTCTGGAGTACTTAGGCGGCAACACAAAGCGTTCCGCCGCCGAGTGTGTCCGCTATCACATCGGGTTATGAGGGGATTGAGGGGAGGTAATGCATGGCAGCACTGAAGACGCAGACCGCACCCGCCGTCGATCGAGCGTTGTCGATTCTGGAAATCCTCGCGCAGTCCGGCACAGGTCTTAGTCTCCCTGAGTTGGTTGACCAGTCGAACCTGCCGCGCAGTTCCGTCCATTATCTATTGGTGACCCTGGAGCGCCGTGGATACCTGGAGCGGAATCATCGCACGGGCCGCTACCTCTTCAGCACCAAGTTGTTGGGCCTGGCGCGGGGCGCGGTGGAAGGCCTCTCGATTGCCGAACAGGCGACCCCGCATCTCTGGCGCCTGACGCAGGCCACCGGACTGTCGGCGCACATCGGGATTCTGCAAGACGATGAGGTGGTGCTTGTGGCGAAGGTTGATCCTCCCCGCGCCGCCGGACGGTCCACCTGGCCGGGCAAGCGCATGGCGATGCACTCGACCGCTCTCGGGAAAGTGTTGCTGGCCAGCCTGCCGGACGCGCGCGTGGCGTCCATCGTCCGGGAGCGGGGACTCCCCCGCCATAACGAGAATACGATCTCGTCGGCGCGCGCGCTGAACCAGGAACTGGCGCGGATTCGCCTGTCGGGATACGCTGTCGATGCCGAGGAAGACGAACTCGGCTTCGCGTGTTTGGGCGTGCCCATCCTGAACGGGGAGGGTGAAACCGTGGCTGGATTGAGCCTCGCGGGTACGACCGCGGAACTCGTCGAGGAGCGCTTTCAGCATCTGCTGCCGCTGTTGAGCGGAGCGGCGGCCTCGATTGCTCGGGTTGCCTGGCCTCAGGACTTTTCAGGCCCCCGACAATTGCGCCGTGGAGAGTTGGTTGAGCAGCGGTTTGCCCGCGTGGAAGCGTCCAACGTTCTCGCTGAAGATTTCCCAGACGCGCGGAACAAAGTGCGGGCTCAGGCTTGACCCGGAGATGTGCGGCGTCAGAATTACATTCTGCATTGCCCACAAGGGATGGTCCGGCGGCAACGGATATTGATAGTGCGTGTCGAGTGCCGCGCCGGCAATCCAGTTTTCCCGTAACGCTCGCAGTAGCGCTTCCTGTTGAATGAGCGGTCCCCGCGCTGGGTTCAGCACATAAGCTGAGGGCGGCAGCGCCCGTAACTCCGCTTCGCCCACGATTCCTTCAGTAGCAGGGGTGAGTGGCATCGCGAGAATCAGAAAGTCCAGCCCCGCCAGAAACTCGCGTTCCTGGCCCTTCAGGAACACGCGGTGCGGTAGTGTGCCGTCGTGGTCACCGGTGCCCGGCACGACATACACCTCGCCCGTGGGATGAATCCCGCCGCGCGACAGCACCCACACTTCCATGCCCATCGCGCGCGCCAACCGCGCCGTCTCGCGGCCAATCCCACCGTAACCCCATAACCCCACGCGAAGCCCCCGGATCTCCCGTTGAAACTCGGCGGGCCGCTCCCATACCGCGTTCTCCTGGTTCCGGATCATCTT
>JAEUQD010000492.1 GCA_016789925.1 Bryobacterales bacterium
GTGGAGTTTGCCGTCTTTGAGGACCATGGTGGGGCTTAAGGTGACGCGGGGACGTTTGCCGGGGGCGAGGTAGTTGGCGTGGTTGGGGGTGAGGACGAAGGACTGGAGGCGGGAACTGTAGGGGATGCCGGTGTCGCCGGCAATGACGCTGGGGAGCCAGGCGCCGGAGGGAGTGGCATTGAAGGCGTTACCCCAACGGTCGACGACATTGACGCAGGTGGTGTCTTGCGCGCCGTCGGGTCCACCGCCGGAAGGCATGGCGACGGGGGGCAGGCCGAGGTCGCCGGGTCGGGAGTCGAGCGAGGCGCGGGCGGGGTCGATCAGTTTGCGGCGGGCGGCGGCGTAGTCCTTGGAGAGAAGGCGATCTTCGGGGATTTTAGAGAACTTGGGGTCGCCGTAGTAGCGGTCGCGGTCGGCGAAGGCGAGTTTGACGGCTTCGAGGACGGTGTGCAGGTACTCGGGGGAGTTATGGCCCATGGCCTTGAGGTCGTAACCTTCGAGAATGTTGAGGGCCTGGAGCATGACGGGACCCTGGGTCCAGAAGCCGGGTTTGACGATGGTGTAGCCGCGGTAGGTGGTGGTGCGAGGCTGGTCGATTTCGGCCTTGAAGTTCTTGAGGTCGCTGTAGGAGATGAGGCCGCCGTTGGCTTCGGAGAAAGCGGCGAGCTTCTTGGCGATGGGTCCGGAGGAGAAGTAGTCGCGGACGGCCTGGATTTTGCGGGTGCGGGAGCCACGGGCTTTGCGTTCGGCGGTGGCGAGTTCCTGGAGGGATTTGGCGAGATCGCCGGCGCGCCAGAGTTCACCGCGGCCGGGGATGTTGCCGCCAGGGAAGAAGAACGCGGCGGAGGTGGGCCAGGAGCGCAGGACGGCTTCGTTGACTTTGAGGAACTGGGCAAACTCTTCGCCGAGGGGGAAGCCGTCGCGCGCGTAGTCGATGGCCGGGGCGGCAACCTGGGCGAAGGACTTCGTCCCGTAGGTTTCGAGAGCGAGCATCAGGCCGTCGAAGACGCCAGGGGTGATGGCGGAGCGGAGACCCTGGCCGGGGATGGGGGGACGTTTGGGTCCTGCCTCCCAGGATTCAGCGGGGCGTGAGTTGTACCAGTCGGCGGTGGCTTTGGCGGGTGCGACACCGACGCCGGAGATGACCACGGGGTCCTTCCCGGCCATCTTGATGATGAGAGGCATTTCGCCGCCGAGACCGAAACGCGCCTGTTCGGTGACCGCCGCGGCGAGGGTGGCGGCGACACCGGCGTCGATGGCGTTGCCGCCTTCAAGGAGGATGCGGTAGCCCGCTTCGATTTCGAAGTTGTTGGCAGCGCCGATCATGTCGCGCGAGCCGCGGACTGGCCAAATCATGGTTTGGGCGCAGGCCAGTGCGGTGACGAAGAGAGCGGCGAAGAGGCGCATACACGGATTGTACTGTAGCGCCCTCGCGCGATCAGGCGCGGAAGTGGGGGCGGAGGAGTTCCATGATGGTGTCGAGTTCACGAAGGTCGCCGGCGTCCATGCGGAACTTGCGGGTGTTGCGCATGACGACGGTCTTGAAGATGCCGCGACGGCGGAGAATTTCCTTCTGGAGGACGTAGGTGGTGCGGCGTTCGAGGACGGCGGCCTGGAGGAACTTGGCGAAAAGTTCGCGGGCTTCCTTCCTTTTGCCGGCGTGGAAGAGGTCCCAGATTTCGGTTTGGATGTCGGCGAGTCCGGCACCGGCCATGGTGCCGCCGCCGTTGCGCTCCATTTCGGTCATCAGGTTCATAGCGCCGCCGCCGGTGGAGGGGATGACTTTGCGGCCTTCGCCAACAATGCGGGTAACGTCGTGGGGGACGTTGCCGGCTTCGAGTTTGGCGATGCGGAAGGTGGGGATCTTGTCGGCCATGCGGAGGAGGAAATCCGTGGTCATGGCGGGGACGGACACCTGGATGCACATGGGGAGTTTGGAGACGGAAGCGATGGCCTGGAAGTAGTCGGCGAGGATTTCCTGGTCGACGGATTCGTCGTTGGGACCGAGGGCGTGGAGGCCGTCCGCGCCGATCTTTTCGGCGTGGCGGGCGTATTCCATGGCTTCGAACTTGTTGACGCCGTGGACACCGATGAGGACAGTAGTGCGTCCCTTGGCGGCTTTGACGACGGTTTGGGAGTAGCGCATGCGCTCGTGGTAGGAGAGAGCTTTGGTTTCGCCGGCGCCGGCGGGCCAGACGACGCCATGGACACGGCAGCGAGCAAGGAAGTCGGTTTCACGGGCGAGCGATTCCTCATCGAGTTCCAAGGTTTCGAGGAACGGCGTCTGCATGATGACGAAAATGCCTTCCATCGTCTTCGCGGCAGCGAAAGCGTGGGGCGCGAGCGCAGACGCGGCGGACGCGGCGAGGAAGGAGCGGCGGGGTAAAAGAGGAGCGGACATGATTCTAACGATTAGCACACATTGCAAAGGAAAAGGCCGGATGCCTTTTGACAGGCAGCCGGCCTCAGGTTAGAGAAGATCAGCCGTTTAGAACAGGACCTTCGCGCCGAATTGGATCTGGCGCGGGTCGCCTGCGCTGGTGATGCGGCCGATGGAGCCCGGGGCGGAGAGGTTGGCGCCGGGGTTATTGAAGTTGGGATGGTTCGGCATGTTGAAGAACTCGAAGCGAAGTTGCAGCTTCCAGTTCTCGGCGAGCTGGGTGTCTTTGAGGACACTCACGTCGAAGACGATGTCGCCGGGTCCGAAGAGCAGGTTGCGAGCCGAATTGCCGAAGGTGAAGGGCGCGGGGATCGAGTAGCCCGAGGAGTCGAACCAGCGGTTGATGTTCCGCTCGTCTCGCGACAGGTTACCCACGCTGGTGACATTGGCGCGATTGGCGATCCAGCCCGCCTGGGAGGAGTTGAAGCCGACCGAGAAGGGCTGGCCGGTACGCAGGTAGGTGATACCGGCGATCTGCCAGCCACCGACGATCCGGTTGAGGGAACTGCTGCTGAGGAACGGCTTGCCGGTCCCGAAGGGCAGTTCGTAGGTGTACGCCGCCGAGAAGATGTGGCGGCGAACCTGGTCGGAGTTGCCGCGGTCGAGGGCGTGGTTGTAGGGGTCCTGGCCGTAGCCGACGATGGGGGTGTTGTCGAGCGAGCGGTTCCAGGAGTATTCGAGCTGGAAGCTGAAGCCGCTGGAGTAGCGCTTGATGGCTTCCAACTGCAACTGGTGAATGGTGGAGTCGCCCGCGCCCTTGAGCATGAGGATGTCCGACCACGGCTGATACGGACGGCGCGGCTGGATCTGGCCGGCTTGGTGAACGACCGGCAGGTTGGCGTTGTAGTTGTAGAACGGCAGGTGACTGGTCTTGTTGCCGACGTAGGACGCGCGGAAACCGAGCGACCTGGCGAGTTCCCGTTCGACGGTGAGGTTCCACTGGTTGGAAATGCTGTTCCGGATGCCCTGCTCGACGATGGTGATGCTGGGATTCGGCGAGATGGCTCCGCCACCCGGGAACGGATTGGCCAGCGTGAGGGAGGGCGTACGGCCCGCAGTAGACTCAAACGTTTCGGCCAGGAGGAAGGGCGGGTTGGAGAAGCCCATCTGGCGGAAGCCGATGAACACCGGGAGGAAGTTGGCGAACATCCCGAAGCCGCCGCGGATGACAGTTTTCTCGAAGGGGCGATAGGCGAAGCCGATGCGTGGCTGGAAGTTGTTCTTATCCGCCCTTACGGGGTCGAAATTCGGGTCCAGCGAGATCGGATAGGCATTGAAGAGGCGGCTCTGGGCCTGCGGAGGCAGGTCGGAGCGGGGGATCACGAGGCGGCCTGTGCCGAAGTCGAAGTTGGCCTGAGCGAGGTCACGCTCGCGCCAGGGGGTCTGGACCATGTAGCGGATCCCGTAGGTGAGGGTGAACTTCTGGGAAATCTGCCAATCGTCCTGGGCGTAGGCGCTGTAGCGCGTGTTGTAGAAGAGGTTGACAGCCGTGGGCGTGGAGCGATAGGTAAAGTTGGCGTAACCGAGCATGTAATCCGCGAACGCGTGAGCGGGCTGGGCCGTGGCTCCATCCTGCGTGAAACGGCCATTGAAGTCGAAGCGGCCGAAGGCGGCGTTGTTGGCCAGGCCGGTGCCCAGGCCGAACGCGCCGGGAGGCGAGGACATGCGGAAGTTGCCGAAGTCGACACCCGCCTTAAAGGTGTGCTTGCCACGGATCATGGTGAGGTTGTCGGTGAACTGGCGGGTCAACTGTTTGCCGCGCTCGCTCCCGCCGTAGTCGCCGATGGAGGTGTGGCTGGAGATATTGATGTTGGGTAGGCCGCCGAGGGGCAGAGGACCGTAGAGTTGCGGGAAGAGAGTGCGGGGGTCGAAGTCGAGGTTGATGCCCTGACGGACGGGACCGTGATAGGTGTAGCTAAACCGGGCGTCGTGCAGGATGGTGGGGGAGAAGCTGTGGTTCCAGGTGAGAGTGCCGACGCGGGTGTCGTTTCCGCCGTTGCCCCACTGGCCGTATTCTGCCGGGTAGCCCTGGGCGACGAAGTACGGATCGGCTTTGGAGATGTTGCCGCTGAACCAGATGGAGTCTTTTTCGCTAAAGCGATGGTCGGCGCGGACAAAGTACCGATTGATGTCGGAGACCTGACGGTTGCGTACTTCAATGAAGTTATTGAGAGTGCCGGCGGGTCCGGTGCCCGGCTGATTGGGCAGGGGGACACGCTGGAGCAAGGTGGTGGCGCGCGAGTCAATCCGGTTGGCGGGAACCTGATTGTTCGGAAAGGGCGATCCGGAGAGCGGGTCGATGATGGTGGGCAGTCCGGCGAAATTGCCCGCACGCATGGCCGCCGTGGCGACGCTTAACGTCGACGTGATGGGTGCGCGTTCCTTGAGACCTTCGTAGCCGCCGAAGAAGAAGGTCTTGTTCTTGACGACGGGGCCACCGACCATGAAGCCGTACTCGTTGCGGTTGAAGGCGGGACGGATGGGCGAGAAGAAGTTGCGGGCGGCGGTCGCCTTGTTGCGGTTGAAGTAGAACAAGCTGCCGTGATACTCGTTGCTGCCCGACTTTGTAACGATGGTGACCGAAGCGGCGCCTTCGAATTCCGGCTTCATGCTGTTGGAGTCGATCTTGAACTCGCTGACAGCGTCCACCGAAGGTAGCGTCGACATGCCGTGGCGGAAGGAGTAGGCGCCGCCGCCGTTGCCGGGATCGTTGAAGGCCGCGCCATCGACGTTGAAGTTCATGCCGCCCCAGTAAGAACTGCCGGCCACGCGCGGGTTGGAGGCGCTGTCGGTGGTGACACCGGCGGAGATGCGGATGAGGCGGTCCAGAAACCGTCCGTTCAGGGGAACGGTGGTGATCTGCTGCGTCTGCATGATGTTGCCAATGGTGGCGTTTTCCGTGTTGACCACGGGCACCGCGGCGCTGATTTCGACGGCCTGCTGCACGGTGCCGACTTCCATCGTGACGTCCTGACGGATGGTACGGCTCGGCAGCAGCGTTACGCCGGTGAAAACGTTGGGTTTGAAGCCAGCGGCCTCAACCCGGATGGTGTATTGTCCGTTGGGCAATCCGGGAACCACGTAGTTGCCCGATTCATTGGTCTTGGTCTTGGTTTCGATGCTCGTGCCTTCGTTGGTCACGGTGACATCGGCGCTCGGCACGAAGGCGCCGGAGGCGTCCTTCACCACGCCGACCAAGGTGCTATTTACGTTTTGCGCCAATAAGAGCGAGCCTGCAAAGAAACAGGCCGCGGCGAGTCGGAATAATCCTCGTCGTATGTGCATTCTTTAACCTCCCGATGGGAAACTTTTCAAAGACCCCTGCCCTAAGGGCATTCCCTGCCTCTTGTAGCACTTTGGTGCGACGGAATGAAGCAGCAACACAACTCGACCCCAAGGCAATGGAATATCAAGAGGATAGCATAGCTGCGAGTTGATGATAACGAGGAGATAGGACCTACTGATTCGCGCGGCGCAGCGCCAGAACGAGGGCCTGCACGAGGCCTTCGACTTGGCGGGCTACTTCCTGGAACACCTGTTCGCTCAGCCGGAACGGGTCGCGGACGTTCCAGACAAGGAGTTGACCGCCGAAGCCGGAGGGCATGGGGAGCCCGCTCATGTTCACGATCAGATCCCAGGGCTGGAAGGGGGCATCGGCCATGCTCTTGGGGTGCTGATCGGAGATGTCGATGCCCCAGTCTTTCATCGTCTTCACGGTGAGGGGGTCAACGAAGCTAATGGGTGACAGGCCCGCACTGGCGACATCCATCACGTCCGCGCCATACTTGCGGGCGAAGCCTTCGGCCATCTGACTGCGGCAA
>JAEUQD010000504.1 GCA_016789925.1 Bryobacterales bacterium
CGCCACGTCGAGCGCCGAAGCCTCGGCCGCCTGGCGCTCCAGTCCCCGAATCTCGGCGTTCAACTTGAGCAGGTATTGCTTGTCCTCATGCGAGGGTTGCAGGCTCAGCGCAATTGCCGCCCCGATCAACAGCAGGCCAAGAATCGCCGTAGGCACGAAGATCAGCCGCGAAGTTTGCGACCGCCGCTCCACCGGCAGCAGATTAGCCGGCAGCGCCAGGCGCGGGCACGCGGCCGTGATCGCAGCGGCCAGCAGGCGCGCCCGGTTCTCCACGGAAAAGTCCGCCGGAGCCTTCCCCGGGCTCGGCAGCAGATCGCCCAGGCTGAAATTCGGAGCGCCCTCGTCCAGGCGCAACTCGCTGCGTGCAAGCCGCAGCCCGCGTTCCGCGGCTTCTTCGTCAAAGACCCCCGAAAACAGAGGCCGTGCCCCGCTTTCGCCATACACCTCGACGGCCTCGCCATCGGCTCCCGACGCCACAAACGCGGCGGGAGGCCTCACCAGAATGCGGCTTGCCGAATGCAGCGCCGCAGCCGAAAAAGTGAACCCTGCCACCGGAATTCCGGCCTCGGCCAGGAGATTGGACCACTGGTCGACCATCTCGTGCCGGGCAATGCCCACCAGCACCACCGGCGATCCAGGCAACTGGGCCCAGGTATACGCGACCGTATCCTCCGGATACGGATGCAGCGAGTCCAACTGGAACGCGATCGCCGCTTCCAGGTCCTTCTTCTCGACGCCGGGCAACTGCAATTGCCGCACAATCACATCGCGCCGCGGCAGCACCACCCATACCGGACCGCGCCGCATCCCGAACTTCTTCAGGAACGCCAGCAGTTCCGTACCCCATTCGGCAGCCGGCCGCTCCGCATAGCGTACCGCCCGGAACTCGCCCAGCACAGCCACGCCGCCGGGCCGGACCTTGGCCACCAATGCAAGCAGGTCTCCGCCTTCGGCTTCGAGAGCAACGCCGGTTCCCACCGCCAGCCACTTCCGCGTTCCCGTGGCCGGTTGCTTCTCCACCACCGCGGACGGTGCGACGGCTTCCTGCAACGGTTCTACGGCCACTGGCTCACCTCGGAGTCGGCCATGTCCCGCCAGCGAAGAACATGGTGCGGCGGCAACAACTGTAAGGGCAGAAACTTCACCTGCGCCGACACGGTGTGCCTCAGATCCGATAGCCGCCCATCCTGCCGCCGAAGCCGCGCGGTGGCGCGGAACGTGTAGATCGAGTTCCCCCCCAACCGCAGTTTCGCGGCCGCCGGCCCCGCCAAGGACGCAACCTCTTCCATGCTCTGAATCCGTTTCATGCTCCGCAATCGCAGGATCTGCTGGACGGCCGGCCGGGGAATCCCCAGCGAGACGAGCAGGGCCGGTTCGGCCGTATTCACTTCAAACCTGCCCGTGGTTCCGAACACCGACACGCAATCCTTGAAGGCGCCCAATCGCACCAGCGCCCCGTTGGGCTCCCGTATGTAGTTGCCATGAAACAATTCGGGCGTCATCCCCTTCAGATACAAAGCCTCTTCTTCATTGAGGAAAGACGCATGCCGGGCCCGGAAAGACGGCGTCAGCCGTGAATAAAACTGGTCGAACTGGGAGTTCCCCTCCTTGCGCCAATCCACCAGGGCCATCGCAGTTTCCCGCGCCTGGTCCGGCGGAGCGCCCAAGGCCACCAGCAGCGCCGCGAACTCCCGCGGCTCCCCGACATTCAAACTGAGCCGTGCAGTCTCCGGAATCACCTCGACCAGGGCTTCTCCGTTCGGAAACGAAAAGCGCATCTGCGGGTCCGGCAGGCGGTTCAGATTCGATTGCACACGCAGGATGGCGCGTTCCACCGCCCCCGCCGCCAGATAGTATGTCCGCGTGCGATCGGCCAGCGTTGCCGCACGGTCGGTTTCGCCACGAACGCGTGTCGCCACGGCGAAGGCGATCGCCGCCAGCGCCACCGATAGCCACAGCACCATCAGCAGCGCCCCGCCACGCCTGCTACTGCGCCGGCTGCGGTGGGTCGATATCAAAGTAGTACGCCATTGCATTGCGGTTCACTCGCACAGGCACGGTCACCGACGCCATCTGCATTCGCGACGGATCCGGTGTCAACGGGGCCATTTCTATCCTGATCGCCAAGGGTGGGATCGACCCCGCGAACTGGTCGGTCCAAGCCTGCCGCGCCAGCCGTCCGTCTGACAGCAGATAGGAAAAGCGGCACCCCACTAGCTTGTCGGCGATCACAAACGGCCGCGGCCCCATCCCCACGGGCCGCAGACGTACGGACATCGTCCGCGTCCGGTTGTCCATGGCTGTCCCCAGGCACAAAGGCACGATCGTCGACGGTCCGGTGTAGATGTACTCGTTCATGAGCAGCCGCACACCCACGCCTTGCTCGCCCGGCGTCACCAAATACTCCACGACGCGCGGATAGCCGCGCACCCCTTCTTCCAACGTGTAGCTGGACACGAAGCGCATCGCGTAACGCTCGCCCTGAAAAAACAGCGCCGGAACGTCCCGCGGTCCGCCGCACTGGATTTGCACCGGAATCAGCCCGGCGATCTGCTGGTCAAGCACCCGTTGCGCGCCGGCAACCCTCCGGCCCCCCGCAAACTTCCGGTCCACCGCATCCATGGCGCCCAGCCCAACTCGCATCGCAAACAGAATCCCCACTGTCAGCAGACCCACCAGGGTCACCGCGATGAGCAACTCCAGCAGCGTCAC